>JAKAZP010000363.1 GCA_021815905.1 Pseudomonadota bacterium
GATCTGTCCACGGATCGCGTGCAGCAGGTTGAAGAGCGAATGAGGCGAAAGCTGCATCCTGAGCGCCGCGAGTTGCGCCGCGCCAAGCTCTCGCTCGAGGGCCGCCGTACGGACCTGGGATTCGCGCAGCCGGTGGGAGAAATCGAAACCCGCTACCAGCGCCAGGGCGAACCCATAGGTCAGCAGAAAATTCGTGGCGCTCGCCGTCCAGACGTGGATGAGCGCTCCGGACCCGAGCCCCCAGAGGCTCGAGGTCCGCACGTGCAGCGCGGCACGATCGCCCATCACCCACTCGCTCAGCATGAGCGTCGGGGTAGCCAGCACCGCGAACCCGATCCCGATCAGACCCTGCAGCGGCAGGCGGCGCAGGATCGGCTGCCAGCCGAGGCGCCCCGAAACCCCCACGCAGCCGAGCAGCACCGGGTAGAGCGCCAGATGCTGCAGCAGACGCGCCGCCCAGGGAACGAAGTGATACTCGACGTGCAGCGCGGTGAGACTCGCCTGCATCCTGTTCGCGTAGAGAACGTTGGAAACGGTGACGTACGCCCACAAGGAGGTGACGATCAGCAACGCCGGGCGGATGCGCGAGCTCACGGATATAGGCTACTCCATGGCGCGTCGTCCCGGCGATAGGCGACAACCGCGGCGGAACTTCCGGGACCAACCCGTGGAATCCAGGGACGAATCCGCCGCCGGCACGATCGGGCGGCCGCGGGCGGCGGCTCGCATTCCCGGAAGGCGCCGCCGAGGCCCTGGGTCCGGTTCGTCGGGCTCAGTGACCAGCTCGTGCCTCCTCGGCTGTTCGCCGAGCGAACCGGGGTGTCTGATGTGTGCGTCCAAAGGTTCCGTTGTCAATTTCAAGCTGGAGACGCCCACATGATCCAACGCAATCGCCGCAACCGCCCGCGCACGCACGTCCTCGCCGCAACCTTCGCGCTCGCTTCGGCGACAGCGCTCGCCTCCCCGGGGCGTGCCGCTGCCTCAGAGCCGGCGGAGGCGGTCCCCGCGGTGACGATTGGCTACTCCGCGAGCGACCTCGCCAGCGACGGCGGAGCACGTACGCTCTACCGGCGCATCGCGCTCGCCGCGCGGCAGGTCTGTCCGGAGTATGACTCGAGGGATCTGCAGGCATACGAGGCGAGCAGGACCTGCCAGAGACAGGCGGTTGATCGCGCGCTGCGGCAGGTCGGCAATCCGCGGCTCGCAAGCCTGGCGCAGCGGTTCGCGCGCCAGGGATGACGATGCCCTCTCGGGTTTCGGGCCGAACCTCGCCGTCGCTGAGGGCGGTGAGGCTCCGGCCCCGGGCACGCGCCCGGGGATCTCGCCCCGGGCGCACTTCCTGCGCTCCAGTGTTGTACCGGGCATCCGCGAACGGCCCCTTCGTCGTCTCGGTGCCGGCGGATGATCGCGCGCCGCCGGGCTCGCCCTACTCCTGGGTCGCTATCCTTGACGCGGCGGGCCCGGTACATTTCCCGCCATGGAGATCTTCAAGGAATTCCGCATCGAGGCCGCCCACAAGCTGCCGCACGTCCCGGCCGGCCACAAGTGCTCCCGGCTGCACGGACACTCGTTCCGCGTCACCGTCCACGTGGCCGGTCCCGTGAACGCCCCCACGGGCTGGGTCTGCGACTTCGCCGACCTGACCACGGCGTTCGCGCCCCTGCACGAGGCGCTCGATCACCGTTACCTCAATGAGATCCCCGGGCTCGAGAATCCGACCAGCGAGCAGCTCGCGATGTGGCTGTGGGAACGACTGCGGCCGCGGCTGCCGGGCCTCGCCCGGATCACCGTGCACGAGACCTGCACGAGCGGCTGCGAATACCGCGGACCCGGCAGCTAGAGCCGCACGCCGGCGAGCGCGAGGATCCTGAGCACGACCAGGCCTCCGGCGAGCGCGAGATAGCCACGCAAGGCGAGCATCGCGAAGCGCGTGGCCACGGTCATGCGCGCCTGACCGAGCGTACTGAGCGGAGGCATCGTCCAGCGCTCGCGCATGCGCGCATCCGCGTGCCACACCGGGGCGCGAAGCGCCTTCAGGAACGGCGGCGTCGCGGCGATGAGACCCGCGGCGGCGCCCCCCGCCAGAATCCCGATCATGGTGCGCGCGCTGATCGCCGGAAAGAGAACGGCGGCGGTGAGGACGATCGACAGCAGCAGCAGCGCGCCGATCACGATCCCGGTGAAGAGATTGAGCCAGGGGCCGTTCGCCCAGGGGCCGAGCACTTCCTCGTCGTTGCACAGCAGCAGCAGAAACACCGTGGCGCTCGGCAGCAGCACGCCGGCGAGGGTCTGCACCGCATTGGTGAGCAGGCCGAGCGGCGTGCCGGGCGTCAGGACGAGAACGGCGGCGAGCCCGATGAGCCCGCCATAGACGGCGTAGAAGGTCTTCGCTTCCCGAGGCCGGTCATGGAGCGAGTGCCGGAGCGAGAGCACGTCGCCGATCGCGTAGGCGGTCGAGAGCGAGACCGCCATGGCGCCGATCACACTCGCATCGATCAGCGCGACCGCGAAGCAGATGCCCGCGGCGTGGCTCACGTACTTGCCGAGCGCGGCCGCCACGGCGCCGGCATCCTGGAAAGCGCCGAACTCCGGATGTCCGGCGAAGGTCGCGGCCGTGAAGCTGATCATGGCCACGGCTCCGACGATCACCAGCACGATGCCCAGACAGAGATCCACCCGCTCGTAGCGCAGGAACCGCGGCGTGATGCGCTTGTCGATGACGTAGCTCTGTTGAAAGAAGAGCTGCCAGGGCGCGACGGTCGTGCCGACGATCGCGATGATGAGCAGCAGGATCTCGCTCAGCTTCCCGCCGGGCAGGCGCGGGACGAGCAGGTCGTGCGCCATCTGCGCCACCGGCGGATGCACCCAGACGAGGATGGGCACGAGCAGCAGGCTCGCGAACACGAGCCCCATGGAGATGCGCTCGAAGCGGCGGAAGTCGCCCGTGCCCGCGGCGGCGACCACCACCGCCGCGGCGGCCAGCACGCCCAAGGGGCGCGAGAGACCGAGATAGCTCAGCGCCAGGCTGATACCGATGAATTCGGTAACGATGGTGAGCGCGTTGAGCAGAAAGAGGTCGATCACGCTGAAGGCGCCCCAGAATCTGCCGTAGCGCTTGAGAATGAGCCGCGCGTGACCGACGCGCGTCACCGCGCCAAGCCGCAGCACCATCTCCTGGTTGACGTACAGCACCGGAACGAGCAGCAGCAGCGTCCAGAGCAGCGTCGTGCCGTAGTTCTGTCCCGCCTGGGCGTAGGTGCCGAATGCGCCGGCGTCGTTGTCGCCCACCATCACGATGAGGCCCGGACCGATGATGGCGAGCAGAGTGCGCAGCCGCCCCGCCCAATCGGTGCGCGGACCCGAATCGTGGCCGCGGATCGTGCCGAACGCTCCATGGATGTCCGCGGCCGGGAAATCCCCGATCGTGGCTTCGGCTCGAGCGCTGT
>JAKAZP010000364.1 GCA_021815905.1 Pseudomonadota bacterium
CCTGCAGCGGCTCTGGTCGGTCCGGCCGGTCGCTCTCGCAAAGGTGCCCCGGCTCGCCCTCTTCAACGCCAACACTCTCTACTGCTTGGAAGGCAGCCGCGAGGGACGCAGGTGGTATGGACTGCGGCTCGGATTCTTCAGCGATGCCATCTCGGCCAAGCAGGTCGCCTACTACGTTCGCTCGGAGTTCACCTCGGTCGCCGTGGTGCCCGTCAGCACGGACGAGCGCGAGCGCGCGACCGAGGACAGCCGGCGCATCCCGGGCGCCGCGCCCGCGCGCAGCCGCCGCACGAGCGACGAGAACGAGATCAAGCTGATCGAGGACAGCGGCGTTCGCCAGGCCGGCGCGCCGTCCGCCGCGGCCGCGCCTGCCGGCCCGGTCGCGCCGTCATCGCCGAAACCGCTGGTGGCCCGCGCGGCGCGAAAATCGACCGGCAAGGTGGTCGCCGGCGAGCGGCGCACGCCGCAGACTCTCGAGGAGACGCTCGAGATCCTCGGCGCCAACGAGCTCGCGATCGACCGCGGGCCCGATTCGGTCAGCGATACCGGCGTGCGGCATCTGCGGGTCGAGGTGCAGAAGAACACGCCGTTCTCCCGACTGCTCGAGCGGCTCAGCGAGCGGGTGAAGAAGCCGTAGCGGCGCTCAGCGCTTGCCGAAGAGCTTCTCGAGCTCCGCCCGCGCGCGGTCGGCCTCGGCGGTGTTGGGCGGGATGTAGGCTGCGGGCCGGGGCTGGAAGAAGTCGCAGAAATTCGCGCGGGTCTTGTCCTGCACTTCCTCGGCCGTCGGCTCGCGGCAATGCTTGGCCACGCCCGGGTCATGGTCCACGCACATCCGGCACACGTGCAGCTCCGCACGGCACTTGGGACACTCCTCGAGGCGCCGCAGCGGCAGCGTGAGCTCGGCGAGCGAGGCGCCGCACTTCCAGCAGACGAGGTCGTGGGCCATGGCGGTACTTTACTACGCCGCCCGCCGCAGGCGCCCCCGCAGGAACGCGTGAAGCACGCGTCCGGTGTGTGATCGGCTCCTGCGGCGCGCCACTTCCGCGGGCGCTCCCTGCGCGACGATCGCGCCGCCGCCGTCGCCCGCCTCCGGTCCCATGTCGATGATCCAGTCGGCCTCGGCCATCACGTCGAGATTGTGCTCGACCACCACGGCGGTGTTTCCCGCGGCGACCAGCCGGTGCAACACGTGGATCAGCTTCTCCACGTCGGCCATGTGCAGTCCGACCGTGGGCTCATCGAGAACGTAGAGGGTGTGCCTCGCACCCGGGCGCGGCCCGCGCGTCGCGCCGGCCTCGGCCCGCACCTTGGCGAGCTCGCTGACGAGCTTGATGCGCTGCGCTTCCCCGCCCGAGAGCGTCGGGCTCTGCTGCCCGAGCGTGAGGTATCCGAGGCCGACGTCCTGCAGGAGCTTCAGCGCGTGATGCACGCGCGAATGCGCCTGGAAGAATTCCACGGCCTCATCGACATTCATGGCGAGCACGTCGCCGATGCTCTTGCCGCGCCAGAGAACCGCGAGGGTCTCCGGGCTGAAGCGCCGCCCGCCGCAGCTGTCGCACAGCACCTTCACATCCGGCAGGAAGCTCATCTCGATCGTCTTCACGCCCTGGCCTTCGCAGGCCTCGCACCGGCCCCCGGCGGTGTTGAAGGAGAAGCGGCTCGCGGTGTATCCGCGCAGACGCGCCTCGGTCGTCGCGGCGAAGATTCGCCGCACCTCGTCCCAGAAGCCGATGTAGGTCGCGGGACAGGAGCGCGGAGTCTTGCCGATCGGCGTCTGATCGACCTCGAGGACGCGGTCGAGGTGCGAGAGGCCCCGCACCGCGGCGCACCCGCGCAGCGCCGGGCGCCCTGCGCGGCGCTTTCGGCCGGGCTCGGCGAGGAGCTTGCGCAGATTGGCGAAGAGCACGTCGCGGGCGACCGTCGACTTGCCGGATCCCGAGACTCCGGTGATGACCACGAGCCGGCCGAGCGGGATGCCCACGTCGGTTCCCCTGACATTGTGCAACGACACGCGCTCGAGCGTCAGAAGCGGCGTGCGCTCATCCACCGGACGATGGGGCACCGCCGGATGGCGCAGCGGCTGGCGCAGGAAGCGGCCGGTGGTCGAGCGGGGATTGCGAATGAGATCCTCGATCGTGCCTTCACCGACCACCTCGCCTCCGAGCACGCCCGCGCCCGGCCCCAGATCGAGCACGTGATCGGCGCGACGGATGGTGTCCTCGTCGTGCTCGACCACCACCAGCGTGTTGTGGTGACTCGTGAGCTCGGCCAGCGAGTCGAGCAGCACCGCGTTGTCGCGCGGATGCAGTCCGATCGTCGGCTCATCGAGTACATAACACACGCCCTGCAGGTTGGAGCCGAGCTGCGCCGCGAGCCGGATGCGCTGGGCTTCGCCTCCCGAGAGCGTCGGCGCCGAGCGGTCGAGCTCGAGATAGCCGAGCCCCACCTGCTCGAGGAATCCGAGCCGCGCGCGGATCTCCGCGAGCAGGTCGCGCGCGATCGCCTGTTCGCGCGGTGAGAGCTTCAGGCGCGCGAAGAACTCCGTCGACCGCCGCACCGAGACGGCCGCGAGCTCGGCGATGGAGCGCTCGCGAAAGCGCACGTTGAGCGCGATCGCGTTGAGCCGCCGGCCCGCGCATGCGGGACAGGGCTGCGCCGAGCCGTCATCCGCCGCGCCTTCGCCGGGCTCGCCGCCCTCGCGCTCCTCCTCGAGCGGCTGAAGCTCGAGGCCCGTTCCGAAGCAGCTCTCGCACCAGCCGTGCTTGGAATTGAAGGAGAAGAGCCGCGGGTCGAGCTCCGCGAAGCTGCGCCCGCAGGAGGGGCACGCCCGCCGGGTCGAGAGCACGACGGCCCGATCCGAGCGCGGCCCGAGCAGATGCACCACGCCCTTGCCGAAATCGAGCGCGCGCGCGAGTGCCTGATGGAGCGCGGTGTCGGTCTTCGGCCCGATGTCGAGCTCGGCGACCGGCAGCTCGATGGTGTGTTCCCGGAATCGCGACAGGCGCGGCCACTTCGCCGTCGAGAGACTCGCGCCGTCGACGCGCAGCGTCCTGAACCCCTTCTTGGCCGCCCACCTGGCGAGATCGGTGTAGTAGCCCTTGCGGGCGACGACGAGAGGGGCGAGCAGCGCGATGCGCTGGCCCTTGTACTCGCGCAGCACCCGCGCGGCGATCGAGGCGGCGCTCTGCGGCTCGATCGCCACATCGCAGTCGGGGCAGAACTGCGTTGCGAGCTTCACGAACATCAGGCGCAGGAAGTGATAGATCTCGGTGAGCGTCGCCACCGTGCTCTTGCGGCCGCCGCGGCTGGTGCGCTGCTCGATGGCGACGGTGGGGGGGATGCCGTAGATGGCGTCGACGTCGGGACGTGCGGCCGGCTGCACGAACTGGCGCGCGTAGGCGTTCAGAGACTCGAGATAGCGACGCTGCCCCTCG
>JAKAZP010000007.1 GCA_021815905.1 Pseudomonadota bacterium
CCGGCAGGAACACTCCGCCCGGCATCGACGGGCCGTTCGTGCTCCCGGGGATCTACTCCATCGTGCTCACCGCCGACGGTGTGACCTATCGGGCGCCGCTCGTCGTGCAGCTCGATCCGCGGGTGCACGCGAGCAGCGCCGACCTCGCCTCGCTCCTCGAGTTCAGCCGGTCGCTGTGCGCGGGGCTCGAGCGCGCCAAGGCCGCTTACGACGGCGAGCATCCGGCCCACGAGGCGCTCGTGGCGCTCGCGAGCCGGCTCGCATCCGGGCGCGGCCGGCGCGCGCTCAGGGGCGAAGTGAAGCGGCTCGCCGCGGCGACTTCGGTCGAGGGTCCCGGGAGCGTGGGCGCGTTGAGCCGCGTGATCGGCTCGCTCGAGGCCGACGAGGAGTCGGCCGATGTCGCCCCGACCGCCGCGCAGCGCGAGGTGTTCGATCAGACCTCGCGCGAGCTCGACCGGGCGATCGGGCGCTGGCAGCGGACCCGGCGCGAAATCCTGAGTCTCGATGTCAGGCTGCACCGCGCGGGGCTTCAGGCGGTGCCGGTCCGGGAATGACACCCCTCCCGAACGCCGGCCCGATCCGAGGGAGTCGAAGCCGCCGCGGTCCGGCCTGACGGTGAGCGGCGATCAGCGGTAGGCGCTCACCTCACCCGAGCGCGGATTGATGGACGCCATCTGCGTCATGCCGTCCTTCTTCAGGATCTGCGTGCGGTAGGTCACCGCGCCGTTGCGGGCCGACATCGCGCGGAGCTCCGGCCCGGCGGGTTCTGTCGCGCGAGGTCGGGCTGGGGCGAGGGCGCGGTTCAGGGACGGTTCACGCGCGCCGGGACGGGCACGAGCCCGGATCCGGCGCTTCTCAATAAGCGTAATAAGGTCCCAACCCGCCCGGCGTGTTCGCGCCGTTGATGGCCACGTACACGTTGCGGCCGAAGAAGAACGGCAGGCCGAAGTCGAGCTCGGGCGGCGCGTTCGGTATCGCCGTCGCGGGCGCACCGAGATCGTCGTAGGCGTAGAAGGTTGGATTCGCCGTGAGCAGCGAGTCGGCGTTGCCGACCAGGAAGCTCACGGTCGAGGTGACACCGTTCGGCTGGCCGGTGGTGGGGTCCACGCCGCTGTTGGTCGCGCTCAGACTGAGAGTCGAGTTCGGGCAGTAGAAGTTCGGAGCCGAGCTGGTGCTGCTGCAGGTGGGGATGGAGCTGTCGGCGAAGTAGTACGCGTTCGAGCCGGTGTCGAATACGGCGGCGAGCGTGGCGCCGTTGTACTGGGTGGATACGCTGCCGGAGGAGTCGGCCGTCAGCACGGTCGCGCCCGCGAGCCCGTTGTTGCCCTCGGTGCCGATGCCGAAGACGAGCGACCCGGCGGCGGAAACCGCGCCGGCGGTCGGCACGGAGGGCAGCTCGACGATGACGCCGTTGTTGTCGGTTTGGAATTCGGCGACCGGATTGAGGACCTGCTCGCTCACGGCCGCCAGGGACGACGAGCAGGTGCTCGAGCTCGGACAGGTGTAGTAAAGATCGTACTGCGCGCTCGCCGCGCAGGCGCTGCCGCAGTCGTGCACGAAGGGACTGACGCCGAGGATCCCGTTGGCGCCGAACTGGGAGATCGAGTCCTCCATCGTGACGTTGCTCGAGCAGTGCGCGGGAATGGCGGGGTAGCTGGACTCCCCGGCGATGCTCGGATCGCCAATCACCTGCACCGGCAGGCTGCTCGCGGTCTCGCTCGCGATCTGCACGTCCGCCGTGGCCACCGGTCCCCAGCTGTTGCCGTCGGCGAACTGCATGCACTCGGCGAGCGGCTGGCCGCTGGCGGAGTCCGGCTCCTGCGGCAGCGAGATCGTGAGCGCTTGCCCGAGGATCCTGAGCCCCGAGGACTGGGTGTCCACTTCGACGTGATCGATGGTCTGGCAGGTGCTCGTGCCGGGCACGCAGATGGTGACCGTGACGAAGGGCATGTCGACGTCGCTCGTCCCGGCGGGTCCCGCGTCGACCACGAGCGTCGCGACATTCGGGCCGGGATTGGCGATCTGCTGCCCCTGGCCGCCGCCCCCGCCCCCGATGACACCACTCCCACCGCCACCGCCGCCGCAACCGGAGAGCAACAGGGGAACCCAAGTGACGACGACGGCGGCGATCAGCTTGCGCACGGCTTCCTCGAGCGGCTAATGAACGGTGGAGAGCGGGAAGTTCCGCGGCAGCAGGCTCGGCACGTAGGCGATGCCGAAGAACGCGCGCAGATGCCCGCCGGTGCTCACGACGAGGTCCGGCTGGCGTACCTCCAGGCGGCTGTGCCCGTGGGGCGGCGCCACGGCGGCCGCGGAGCGCGCCTGGGCGAAATAGCTGCCAAGGAGCTGCCGCAGATCCGGCACGACCGGCCCCTGCCAGCTCACGGCAAACACGACGCCGGCGGAGGAGATGTACTCGCGCACGATCGTGCCGGCGGGAGTGGTGATCTCCTGCACGCTGTAGCCGGCCTCGGCTTTGACCCGCAGCGCCCCCCTGAGCTTCGCCTGGTCCGCGTGGACCGAGGCGACGGTGTCCCCGAGCGCGGCGTGGGCGGGGGTGAGCGCGGCATCGAGCAGCCCCGCACCGAGCGCGAGCGCCAGGGCGAGGGGGAGTAGGGGAGTTCTCATGACGGTATCGGGCTCGAACCTTTCCGGACGGGTGGCACGCAATGGGGCGCGTTTCGCGCGCGAGACGGAGGGCGGCGCGTCGAGGCAGCCCACTGGCTAAAGCGCGCGTGGCGCTCAATCGTTGACTGTGCCGTGATCGGGGCCTTCCGTCCGTGACGCTAGCACGGGCGGCACCCGTCCGCGAGTGTCTCCGTGCGGAGACTTCACACGCGGGCTCGGCGGCGAGCGAGCGGTCATCCCCCCGGCCCGCGCGGGCTGCACGGGCGGGCCGCACGGGCCTGTCGGGCATGCACGGCGCGCCATCCACCCGCGGCCCTGGCGCACGTGGACAGCGAGCGGGGCGTCCGATAGCATTCCGCCCCCCAAAGTCGGAGCGGTAGTTCAGCTGGTTAGAATACCGGCCTGTCACGCCGGGGGTCGCGGGTTCGAGTCCCGTCCGCTCCGCCATTTCCGCCCGGGTGCGCCGTCCTCGCCGGCTGACGAGGGATGGCTGCGGGCCGCCTGACCGGATTTGGTATCCTTGGCGATCCGCCGGCGGGTGAGGGGTCCCCCCGGAGGAAGATTCACCTCGAGGCCCGAGCCCCAGGGCCCGCTCCCGTTGCGAACATGCTGCAGAAAATCACCGACACCATTTCGACGCACAAATGGTTCTGGTACACGATCCTCGGCGCGCTCGCGCTGGTATTCGCCGCCTGGGGCGCCTACGGGATCGTCAATCTCAATTTCGGCACCAGCACGTATGCGGCGGTCGCCAACGGCCAGACGATCTCGCTCCAGGCGGCACGCAATGCGTGGCTGCGCGCGCAGACCCAGATGCAGCAGCAGTACGGCGGCAGCATCCCTTCGGGCACCGAGAAGCGCCTGCAGGACAACGTGCTCGAGCAGCTGATCTCGGACACCCTCATTGCGCAGCGCACCGAGAGCCTCGGCTACGAGGTGAGCGAGGGGCAGCTCCTGCAGGCCATCCGCAGCGAGCCCGCCTTTCAGGTCGCGGGCAAATACTCGCCCGCGGCGGCGAAGGACGCCCTCGAGGAGGCGAACATGTCGCTCCCGAGCTATGAGAGCTCGCTCGAGAACGATCTGCGCCGCCGGCAACTCCTGAACAGCATCGTCGCGTCCGAATTCGTCACTCCCGAGGAGCTTGCGCGCGCGCAATCGCTCGAGAACCAGGAGCGGCAGATCCAGTACGCCATCCTTCCGGACAAGGACTTCCAGAGCAGCGCGCCCATCAGCCCGGCGGCGATCGAGGCGTACTACAAGGCGCACGCGGCGCAGTACACCCTGCCGGAGTCGGTGGACCTGCGCTACGCCCAGCTCACCCTCGCCCAGGTCGCAGCCACCGTGAAGGTGTCCGACGCCGACCTGCAGGCGGCCTACCAGAAGGAACAGAGCCGGTTCGTCGTCCCCGAGCAGCGCGAGGCGAGCCACATCCTCATCTCCTTCGGCAACGATCCCGCGGCCGCGCTCAAGGAGGCCGACAAGGTGGCGAAGCTCGCCCGCTCCGGGCAGAACTTCGCGGACCTCGCGAAGAAGTACTCTCAGGATCCGGGCTCGGCCCAACACGGAGGCAGCCTCGGGTGGCTCACCCGGCAGGCATTCGTGAAGCCGTTCGCCGATGCGCTGTTCGCGATCCCGAAGGTCGGGGACATCGTCGGGCCGGTGAAGAGCCCGTACGGCTACCACATCATCAAGCTCGACGGCATTCGCCCCGGCCACACGCGCACCTTCGAGCAGGTGAAGGCGCAACTCGAGCAGCAGCTCGCCCGGGCGCGTGCCACCGACCGCTTCGGCGACATCGAGGACCGGCTGCAGAACGATCTCGAGAATCCCGGGGCGAGCCTCGCCGGCGTCGCCAAGCGCTTCAACATGCAAAGCGGCGAGGTGGCGCAGTTCCTGCGCGGCACGGGCGCGGCACCGCTCGGGGCGGCCCCGCCGGTGCAGAATCTCGTGTTCGGCGCCAACGCGATCGCGCCGGGCACGATCGGGGGCCCGGTCATCGTCGACAATGACCGCATGGTGGTGGTGAAGGTGATTTCCCAACACGGACCCCAGTTGAAGCCGCTCGCCGAAGTCGCCCCCGGGATCGTCGCCACGCTCGAAAAGCAGCGAGCGACGGAGGCGGCGCTCGCCGCCGCCCAGGCCGCGCGCGCGAAACTGGCCGCGGGCGCGCCGTTCGCCGAAGTCGCGAAGTCCCTCAAGGTCGCGGTCAATCCGCCGAAGTTCATCGGACGCGGCGATCCTTCCGTTCCGGGCGATATTCTCGACATCGCGTTCGACTCGCCGAAGCCGACACACGGCCCGGTGTATCGCGCGACGAAGCTCTCGGGCGGCGGCGCGGCGCTGATCGCCATCACCCGGATCCGCAGCGGCGCGCGCAATCAGAATCCGGTGCTCGAGCGCACCATGATGCGCGATCAGATCCAGCGCAACGGCATGGGCGATGCCCTCGCCTACATCGCCGAGGTGCGGGCGACCGCCAAGGTGCGCAAGAACCCGCAGGCCTTCGACTAGAAGGTCGGGACCGATTCCTCAGGTCGGGGCCGCGAGCGCTCGCGGCGATGCCCCCCGGCCCTCGTCCGCCCACCAGGCGACCCCCAGCATCGCGCCGAAGGTCAGCGCGAGCACGGCGATCTGCTGCCACGGCGCGAGGCCGGGGGCGCCGTTTGCGATCAGCCCGCGACTGAGGAAGCAGAAGGGCAGGTGGGTGGTGAACACCGCGAGCGAGGAGCGCCCGAGCAGCGCGAGCCCCGGGATCCGCATCAGGGCGAGCGCCGGCAGCAGCAGATGCCGGGCGATGACCGCGAGGGCGGCGAAATCGAGCACCCGAAGTGCCCCGAGGTGCCACTTGCCGAGCAGGGCCGCCCCGAGCGGGGTGTCGAATTCCGCGCCCGCGAAGCGGTGACGCCCGACGAGGAAGAGCGTCGCGAGGAGGAGCGCTCCGATCAGGACGGGGAGCGCGGGGAGCCCCCGGGGCATGCTCGGTGGAGCGCTTCCGAGGCCGGCCTGGGCCGCCCTCCGGCGCCGCAGGGCGCCCGCTCCGAGCCACAGACCGCCCACCCACACGAGCTGCCAGGCGAGCCAGTCGAAGGACCCGAGCGCCTCGAGCGGCACCGGGAAGCCCGTCGCCGCCGCGAAATGCGTGTAGAGCCAGCGGCGGCCCCCGAGTTGCGCCAACCCCCAGAGCGCCCCGGAGGCGGTCAGGACCGGCGCCCAGCCCCGCCGGGCCGCAGAGTGCAGGACGAGGGGCGAGAGCGCGAGGAAGACGACGTACATCGGCAGGATGTCGAGGAGCGGCGGCTCATACATCAGCAGCGGGCTTGCGATGCCCGCCCAGAGCGGTGACTGGAAGAGGAAGGCGAGATGATTGTGCAGCGTCTGCCGGCCCGAGAGGACCGCGATGCCCGCGACCACCGTGAAGGCGAACGCGATGAGCGCCAGATGCACCAGGTAGAGCTTGCCGGCGCGCCTCCAGAGCCTCGACCTCACATGCGCGAGTCCCTTTTCCAGAAGCTGCCGGGCGTAGATCGTGCCGACGAGGAAGGCGGAGAGAAACACGAAGCCCTCCGCCGCGGAAACGAATCCGAGGGGCTGGTTGGCGTAGGCGCTGAGGCCCGTAGGCAGGTGCTCGGCGGTCATGACGACGAGCAGCAGGCCTCTCAAGGCGTCGAGCTCGCCGCGGCGGGAGTTCGCGGACATGAGGCCGAGGATATCGGCCCGAATCTGAAGCCTGTCTTAAGAAGGCTGGGCCCGAGGCGAGGCGCCCGGGGCGGTGCCGGCGGGCCGGCGGGGGCCGACGATGCTCACGCTCGAGCTCGAGCTATGCGCCTTCGGCCGAGTCTTCCGGGAAGCTCATCCCGACGGTGCTGAAGCCGCCGTCGACGTAGAGGATCTCGCCGGTGATCCCGGCCGCAAGATCCGAGCACAGGAAGGCCGCGGCGTTACCGACATCCTCCGTTGTGACGTTGCGGCGCAGCGGCGCCACCTCGGCGACGCGACTCAACATCTTGCGAAAGCCCGCGATTCCGGCGGCGGCGAGCGTCTTGATGGGTCCGGCGGAGATGCCGTTGACGCGGATTCCCCGCGGACCGAGGTCGGCTGCGAGGAAGCGCACGTTGGCCTCGAGGCTCGCCTTGGCGAGTCCCATGACGTTGTAGCTCGGAATCGAGCGTACGGCGCCGAGATACGTGAGGGTGAGGAGAGCCGCGGCGCGACCGGCCATGAGCGGAGCCGCGCCCCGGGCCAGAGCCGTCAGGCTGTAGCTCGAGATGTCGTGAGCGATGCGAAAGGCCTCGCGGCTCGTGTTCTCGACGAAGCTGCCGGCGATGGCCTCGCGGGGGGCGAAGGCCACCGCATGAACCAGGACGTCGAGGCTGCCCCACTCGTGCCGCAAGCGCTCGAACACCGCGTCGATCTCGGCGTCGACGCCGACGTCGAGCGGCAAGGTGAGGCGCGAGCCGATCGACCGAGCCAGCGGCTCGACGCGCTCCTTCATCTTGTCGTTGACATAGGTGAAGGCGAGCTCGGCGCCTTCCCGGTGCATCGCCTGGGCGATGCCCCAGGCGATCGAGCGCTCGGTGGCCACTCCGACGATCAACGCGCGCTTGCCGGTGAGAAAACCCATGACACCTCGGTGGATGGAGCGAGCGGACGCAGGGCGTCCCGCGCGCCGCTCGAGCGAGCGCTGAAGTCTAGACCAAACGGGCGCCCGTCACCCGCCGGCGTCGGCGACGCGGATGAGCAGCTTCTGTCCGGCAACGATCGGCGAGTGCGCTCGCATCGAGTTCCAGGCCATGATCTGATTTACCCGAACCTGGAAGAGCCGCGCGATCTGCCAGAGCGTGTCCCCGGAGCGCACCGTGTAGATCACGCGGCGCATCTTGGCGACGAAGCCGCGGCGGACGGGGCGGTGATAGGCGACGAGGCGCGGGCGAGCCTGGGGGCGCGGCACCGCGGCCGAAAGCCGCAGCCGCTCGCCCGGGTGGAGGATCTCACCCTTGGAGAGTCCGTTGAGCCGCGCGAGCGTGTGCACGGTCATCCCATGGCGGCGGGCGATGGACCAGAGCGTGTCCCCGGTCCGCACCACCTGGAAGCGCAGATTGCCGTAGCGATCGACCGGCGCGCTGGCGTAAAGACGCAGCCGCTCTCCGGGGCGCAGCGTCGAGCGCAGCGACAGGCCGTTCATGCGCGCGAGGGTGTGCACGTTCATCCCGTAGCGACGCGCGATCTGCCACAGCGAGTTTCCCGGACGCACGATCTGAATGCGGAAATGCCGGCCCCATCGGCGCGTGTCATCCACCCGGGCCGCCGCGAGTCTCACGTTCTCCGGCAGCGTGTACACGGCCGCGGGCACCTCGATCTCGGAGCCGACGGTGAGCCGTCCATAGGGGAGCGTGTTGAGCTTGCGCAGGATGGGGACGCTCGTCTTGAACTCCCGCGCGACGCCGTAGATGGTGTCGCCCCGGCGGACCACGTAGTGCTCGAGTCCCATGCGCTCATCGGGCGTGAGATCGGCGACGTTCTGCTCGAACACGGGCGCCGCGTTCACCGGAAGCAGCAGGTAGAAGGGGCCCGTAGGGTCGGTGGCCCAGCGATGGAAGGCGGGATTGAGCTCGTAGAGCTCCTCGGTGCTGATGCCGGAGATCTGGGCGGCGACCTGAAGATTGATCTGCCCTTCGGTCGGCACGCGCGTGAAATACGGCTGATTGGGAATGGGGCTGAAGGCGAGGCCGTACTTCGAGGGATCCTGCACGAGCCGCTTCATCGCGAGCAGCGCCGGCACGTAGCCTTCGGTCTCGCGCGGCAGCCTCAGGTCCCAGAAGTCGGTCGGCCGATGCTCGGCCTCGTTCACCTGGATGGCGTGCTGGACCTCGAGCTCGCCGCAGTTGTAGGCCGCCACGGCGAGCAGCCAATTGCCGAATTCCTGGTGCAGCGCCGTCAGGTAATCGAGGGCCGCATCGGTCGATGCGATCACATCGCGCCGCCCGTCGTACCACCAGTCCTGCTTCAGGCCGAAGCGCTTGCCGGTGCCGGAGATGAACTGCCAGAGCCCGGCCGCCCGGGCCCGCGAGTAGGCGAAGGGCTGGAAGGCGCTCTCGATCACCGGCAGGAACGCGAGCTCGAGCGGCATGTGGCGCTTCTCGAGCTGCGTGACGATGTAATAGAGGTAAAGATCCGCACGCCCGAAGGCGCGCTGCAGGTATTCCGGATGCGAGGCATACCAGTCGACCTGATCGGCGATCGCCGGCTTGTCGGGGTCGGGAAGCTCGAACCCGGCGCGGATCCGGTCGAAGAGGTCGGCGTACTGGGCGGGGGTGATGGTGCTCGCATCGGCGGCGGCCTGGGCGCTCGGGGCCGGCGGCGCGGGCGTTGCGGGCGGCGCGGGAGCGGCTGCGGACGGGGCGGGCGGCGCAGGCGCCACGATCACGTGTACGGGGCCCTGGGGATGCAGGGCTGGGCGGCTCGCGCAGGCGGCGAGCGCGAGAAGCGCAGGGATAAGCAGTGCGTGACGAGTCGTTCGAATCGCATCCGTCGCCAAGTTTCCGACCCTCTATCCGGCGTGTTAAAACTTATTCTCGCCCGGGAGCCCGAGCCCCTGGCTTGAACAGAATACGTAATCGGACCGCGAAATTTAACCGTTAACGTCACATTATTACCAGTCCCTCATGAAGCCCGCGCGCATTTCGAAGGTCTTGGATCCGCACTCCGCGCGGCTCGCGTGGTGGTCGAGCCCGCTCGGCGGCGCGCTCATCGCCGCGGAATCGCTGCTGCTCGCCGAGGCGCTCGATGACGTGTTTGGCTGGGAATTGCTGCAGATCGGCGCCTGGGGCGGCGGGCGGGAATTGTTGTCGGCGGCCCGCACGCGCCGGCAGGCGATCATCGCGGCTCCGGGGCTGTCGTCGGACGCCGACATCATCGGGCGCCCGACTCACCTGCCGGTCCTCGGCGACTCGATCGACGCGGTGCTGTTGCCGCACACCCTGGAATTCGCGCCCGATCCCTATGCCATCGTGCGTGAGGCGGATCGCGTGCTGGTCGGCGAGGGGCAGTTGCTGGTGCTCGGGTTTCGACCATGGAGCCTCTGGGGTCTGCGGGCCCGCTGGAGCCGCAATGGCTTTCCGCCGGGCATGCGCCGCGTCCTCTCGGAACGGCTGGTGCGCGAGTGGCTGGTCCTGCTAGGGTACGAAGTGGTCTTTGGGCAGCATTATTTGTTCCGCAGTCCCTGGAGCGGCGGGCTCGGCGCCGGGGATGCGCCGAGCCGGCTGCTGCGCCGGGGACTCACGCACCCGCTGCCCGCGAGCGCCTATCTGCTCAAGGCGCGCAAGCGCATCTACACGCTGACGCCCATCCGGCCGAGATTCCGCGAGCGTCCGGCCGTGCTCGGCGGTCTCGTGAAGCCGACGACCCGCTCCCTTCCGTGAGCGCCGAATGACCCGCGAGGGAACCGCCGCCGTGGTGGACATTTATACCGACGGCGCCTGCCGGGGGAATCCCGGCCCGGGCGGCTGGGCGGCGCTGCTCACCTTCGGCGCGCGCGAGAAGGAGCTCGCCGGCGCCGAGGCGATGACGACCAACAATCGCATGGAGCTGACGGCGGTCATCCGCGCGCTCGAGGCCCTGAGGCGGCCGGTGCGGGCCCGCGTGTACACCGACTCGGAATATGTTCGACGCGGCATCACGGAGTGGGTGTCATCCTGGAAGGCGAGGGGCTGGCGCACGGCCGACCGCAAGCCGGTGAAGAATCAGGAGCTGTGGGAGCGGCTCGATGCGCTCGCCGCGGCGCACAGGATCGAATGGCACTGGGTGCCGGGGCACGCGGGCGTGCCCGGCAACGAGCGCGTCGACCGCCTCGCGAATCAGGCGATCGACGCCATGACGGCGGCGGGACGGGATTCCCGCTAGAGCCGTTTTGCGATGCTCTCGCAGCACGGACGGGCGGATGACGATAAACTGAGCCCATGCGACAGATCGTCCTCGACACCGAGACCACGGGCCTCGAGCCCGCGCTCGGGCACAGAATCATCGAGATCGGCTGCGTCGAGCTGTTGAGTCGACGCGTCACCGGGCGCACGTTTCACCGCTACTTGAACCCCGAGCGCGACATCGACGAGGGGGCCTTGGCCGTGCACGGCATCTCCCGCGACGACCTCGCCGGCAAGCCGCGGTTCGCCGAGGTCGCCGACGAGCTGCTCGCCTTCATCGACGGCTGCGAGCTCATCATCCACAACGCGGAGTTCGACATCGCCTTCCTCGATGCCGAGCTGCGCCTCGCCGGGCGGGTGCTCGCCATGGCGGAGGTGTGCCGGGTGCTCGACACGCTCGCGCTCGCGCGCGAGATGCACCCCGGGCAGCGCAACAATCTCGACGCGCTCTGCAAGCGCTACAACGTGGATAATTCCCGCCGCGAGCTGCACGGCGCGCTGCTCGATGCCCGGATCCTCGCCGACGTCTACCTCGCGATGACCGGCGGCCAGGGAGCGCTCGCCCTCTCCGAGGGCACCCTCGGCGCTCGCGGCGCGGGTGTCGCCCACGCGCCGGTGCGCCCGGCGGTGCCGCTGCGCATCGTCGCGGCGAGCAATGAGGAGCTGCGCTCGCACGAGGCCATGCTCGCCGTGATCCGCAAGGCGAGCGACGGACGCTGCCTGTGGCCGCCCGATGATGCCTCCTTCGACAAAGATCGCGCCTGAGGAAACCTGAAATGCTCAATCTGCGCAAGTGCCGCATCGGTGTGGTCGGTCTCGGCTATGTGGGCCTGCCGCTCGCCGTGGAATTCGGCAAGCACTTCGACACGCTCGGCTTCGACATCAAGCGCGAGCGCATCGCCGAGCTCGAGAAGGGCCGCGACTCGACCCTCGAGGTCTCGCGCGCGGAGCTCAAGAGCGCGACGCGGCTCGCCTACTCGAGCGATCTCGGCGACCTCAAGCGCTGCCGGGTCTTCATCGTCACGGTGCCGACGCCGATCGACGAGTACAAGCGGCCCGACCTGACCCCGCTCGTCAAGGCGAGCGAGACGGTCGGCAAGGCGCTCACCCGGGGAGCCGTGGTGGTGTACGAGTCGACCGTGTATCCCGGCTGCACCGAGGAGGTGTGCGTGCCGATCCTCGAGCGCGAGTCGGGCCTCACCTTCAATCGCGACTTCTTCGTCGGCTACAGTCCCGAGCGCATCAATCCGGGGGACAAGGAGCATCGCCTCACGACCATCCGCAAGGTGACCTCGGGCTCGACGCCCGCGGCGGCGGAGTTCGTCGACAAGCTCTATTCCGCGATCGTGACGGTGGGCACCTACAGGGCCTCGAGCATCAAGGTGGCCGAGGCCGCCAAGGTCATCGAGAACACCCAGCGCGACGTCAACATCGCGCTCATCAACGAGCTCGCGCTCATCTTCAACCGCCTGGGGATCGACACCGAGGAGGTGCTGAACGCCGCCGGCACCAAGTGGAACTTCCTGCCCTTCAGGCCCGGCCTGGTCGGCGGCCACTGCATCGGCGTCGACCCTTACTACCTCACCCACAAGGCGCAGGAGATCGGCTATCACCCGGAGATGATCCTCGCGGGCCGGCGTGTCAACGACAACATGGGCCTGTACGTCGCGGGCGAGATCGTGAAGCTCATGACGGCCAAGCGCATTCACATCAACGGCGCGCCGACGCTCGTGCTCGGGGTGACGTTCAAGGAGAACTGTCCCGACATCCGCAACTCCAAGGTGATCGACGTGGTGCGGGAACTGCAGAAATACGGCGCCGAGGTGGAGATCTACGACCCCTGGGCCGACAGCGCCGAGTGCCGCCACGAGTACGGCGTGCGCCTCATCCGCAAGCTCGAGCCCAGGCGCTACGAGGCGGCGGTGCTCGCCGTGGCTCACCGCGAGTTCCGCGACCTCGGCGCGGACGGGGTGCGGCGCCTGTGCCGCAAGAATCACGTGCTCTATGACATCAAGCACGTGTTCCCGGCGGCGCAAGTGGACGGGCGGCTGTGAAAGTCCTGCTCACCGGCGCCGCCGGATTCATCGGCTACCACACCACCCTCAAGCTCCTGGAGCGCGGCAACGAAGTCGTGGGGCTCGACAACCTCAACGACTATTACGACGTGACGCTCAAGCAGGAGCGCCTGAAACGCCTCGAGGCGCACCCGGGCTTCAGGTTCGTCAGGCTCGACCTCGCCGACGACGAGGGCATGAAGCAGCTGTTCGCGCGCGAGAAGTTCGGCCGGGTGGTGCATCTCGCCGCGCAGGCGGGCGTGCGCTACTCGCTCAAGGACCCGCAAAGCTACGTTCGCAGCAACGTCGTCGGGACGCTCAACGTGCTCGAGGGCTGCCGCTACAACGACGTCGGGCACCTCGTGTACGCCTCGACCAGCTCCGTGTACGGCGCCAACACCGACATGCCGTTCTCGCCGCACCGGATCGCGGATCACCCGCTCACGATGTACGCGGCCACCAAGCGCTCGACGGAGCTGATGGCGCACACCTACTCCTCGCTCTTCAAGCTGCCGACGACGGGCCTGCGGTTCTTCACCGTCTACGGCCCCTGGGGGCGCCCCGACATGGCGCTGTTCCTGTTCACGCGCAACATCCTCGAAGGCAGGCCCATCGAGGTCTTCAACAACGGCCACCACCGCCGCGACTTCACCTACGTCGAGGACATCGCCGAGGGGGTGGTGCGGGTGAGCGAGCGTGTCGCGCAGCCGGAGCCTTCCTGGAGCGGCGCCGCCCCCGATCCCGCCTCGAGCCGCGCGCCGTTTCGCCTCTACAACATCGGCAATCATCAGCCGGTCGAGCTCATGCGCTACATCGAGGTGATCGAGGAGTGCCTCGGGCGCAAGGCCGAGAAACAGTTCCTGCCGCTGCAGGCGGGCGATGTGCCGGAGACCTACGCCGACATCGACGACCTGGTGCGCGATGCCGGCTATCGTCCCGCGACCCCGATCGAAGTCGGCGTGCGGCGCTTCGTCGAGTGGTTCTGCGACTTCTACGGCTATTCCCGCGGTTGAGCCGCCCGCGCTCCGGGCGCCTGCGCACTCCTGCGGCCTCCCGGCCGCTCAGCCCGGGCGGCGCGCACGCGGTAGAATGGCGCTTTTATCGCAGGAGCTCCATCCCGTGACGAAGCCGTATCCGAGCCAGCCCATGAAGGTGCCGCTGCTCGACCTGAAGCCCCAGTACGACGAGATCGCCTCCGAGGTCCGAGCGGCCATCGAGCGGGTGTGCGAGAGTCAGCACTTCATCCTCGGCGCCGAGGTCAAGGCGCTCGAGGAGCGCATCGCGCGCTACAGCGGCTCGCGCCACGCCATCGGGGTGTCCTCGGGCACCGATGCGCTGCTGCTCGCGCTCATGGCGCTCGAAATCGGCCGTGGCGACGAGGTGATCACGAGCCCGTTCACGTTCTTCGCCACCGGCGGGACGATCGCCCGCGCGGGCGCCCGACCGCTGTTCTGCGACATCGACCCCGAGACGTTCAATCTCTCGCCCGCCCGGGTGGCGGAATTCATCGAGCGCCACTGCGAGGCCCGGGTCGAGGGCAATAGCGGCGGACTCGTGAACCGCGCGACCGGCGGGCACGTCAAGGCGATCATGCCGGTGCACCTCTACGGCCAGCTCTGTGACATGGAGCCGCTCATGCAGATCGCGCGGCGCCACGGTCTGAAGGTGATCGAGGACGCCGCCCAGTCCCTCGGCGCCCGCGACGGCGAGCGGCGCATGGCCGGCAGCATCGGCGACATCGGCTGCTACTCCTTCTTCCCAACCAAGAATCTCGGCGCCTTCGGCGACGCCGGGATGTGCGTGACGAGCGACGGCGCGCTCGCCGAGCGCATGGAAATCCTGCGCGTTCACGGCGCCAAGCCGAAGTACTACCACACCTACATCGGCGGCAACTTCCGCCTGGACGAGATCCAGGCGGCCGTGCTCAACGTCAAGCTCGAGTACCTCGACGATTGGTCCAAGCTCAGGCAGTTGAACGCTCACATCTACACCGAGGCGCTGGCGCAGGCCTTCCCGCACGGCGGCCCGATCGCCCCGCACGTTCGCGGCGCGAATCATCACGTGTTCAACCAATACGTGATCCGCGCCCCGCGGCGCGACGAGCTGCGGGCATTCCTCACGGCCGCCGGCATCGGGAGCGAGATCTACTATCCCGTGCCGCTGCACCTGCAGCGATGTTTCGGTTATCTCGGCCATCGGGAAGGCGAGCTCCCCGAGGCCGAGCGCGCGACGCGCGAGGTGCTGGCGCTGCCGGTGTACCCCGAGCTCTCGGAACCGCAGCTGAAGTACGTGGTTGCTACAATGGCGGGCTTCTACGCAGCCGCGACCCAACTGCCGGAGTAATCGCCATGCCCAAGGCCTCACCCGGACCGCGCACGCCCCTCTGGCAGGAGCTCGCCTCGCACGCGGCGCGCCTGCGCACCGTCGCCACCGGCGAGCTGTTCGCGCGCGATCCGGGGCGTTTCGAGCGATTCTCGCGCGAGAGCGCGGGCCTCCTGATGGATTTCTCGCGCCAGCACATGGATGAGATGGTGCTCGGGAAGCTGGTGGAGCTCGCCGAGGCCGTGGGATTGCGCGACTATCGCGATGCGATGTGGCGCGGGGAGAAGATCAACTCCACCGAAGGCCGCTCGGTGCTGCACGTGGCGCTCAGGCAGCCTCCGGGAGCCAACATCGGGGGCGCCGAGATCGCCCGCTCGGTGATGACCGAGCGCGATCACATGCTGACCTTCGCCGAGGCAGTGCGCTCGGGAAAGATCGTGGGCAGCTCGGGCAAGCCCTTCACGCGGGTCGTCAACATCGGCATCGGCGGCTCGGACTTGGGTCCCGCGATGGCGGTGAAGGCGCTCAAGGCCTACACCCTCGATGCGCCCGAGTGCGATTTCGTCTCCAATATCGACGGTTGTCATCTCGCCGACATCCTCGCGGACGCCGATCCGCGCGCGACGCTCTTCATCGTCTCCTCCAAGACCTTCACCACGCTCGAGACGCTCTCCAACGCCCACACCGCGCGCGCGTGGCTGAAGGACAAGCTCGGCGAGCAGGCGGTGCCCGATCACTTCGCGGCCGTCTCGGTGAATCACCGCGCGATGGACGAGTTCGGCGTGCACCCGCAGTACCGCTTCAAGATGTGGGACTGGGTCGGCGGCCGCTACTCGCTCTGGTCCTCGATCGGGGTGTCCCTCGCCATCGCCATCGGCAGGGAGCAGTTCCTCGCGTTCCTCGAGGGCGGCCACGAGATGGACGAGCACTTCAGGAAGGCGCCGTGGCAGGAGAATCTGCCGGCCCTCATGGGCCTCACCGGCATCTGGAACATCAACTTCGAGGGCCTGCCGACGCTCGCCGTGCTGCCCTACGACGAGCGGCTCGCGCGCTTCCCCGCCTATCTGCAGCAGCTCGAGATGGAATCGAACGGCAAGTCGGTCACCGTCGAGGGACGGCGCGTCGAGTGGCAGACGGCCGCGGTCATCTGGGGCGAGCCCGGCAACAACGCGCAGCACTCCTTCTTCCAGCTCCTGCACCAGGGCACCCCGCGCGCCGCGCTCGACTTCCTGCTGCCGGCGCAATCCTCCTGCGGCAACCGGCCGCAGCAGGACCTCGCGATCGCGAGCTGCCTCGCGCAGGCCGAGGCCTTCATGACCGGGCAATCGCCCGAGGCGGTGCGGTCCGACCTCGAGCAGCGGCAGATGCCGAGGGAGCGGATCGCCGAGCTCATTCCGCACAAGGTTCATCCCGGGTGCCGGCCGAGCACCCTGATCGCCTTCCCGCGCCTCGATCCCGCGACCCTCGGCAAGCTGATCGCGCTCTACGAGCACAAGGTGTTCACCCAGGGCGTGGTGTGGGGGATCAATTCCTTCGACCAGTGGGGCGTCGAGCTCGGCAAGCGCCTCACCGATCAGCTCGCGCCCGCCGTGCGCGACCCCGAGGGCGGACATGCGGCTCCCGCCGGCGTCGCGAAGCTGATCGCGAAGCTGGCGCAGTGGCGGGGAGAGGCTTGACAGCGTGCCCTCCGGGGGTGCCTGCGCTCGCGGGGCGGACAGCGTCAGGCGGTCGATCGGCGATATCGTCAAATATCACGATAAATGACGACTGCGTCGTCAAGAAATGTGCGGAAGGTGCAGGATCCGCCGCCCGGAGTGGTTTCCTCGGCGCGCTTGTGGCGGAATAGGCGCGCTTCGAGCGCGGCGCCCGGCGGGCGAGCGCCGCGAGGCTCGTGCTGGCTGGCCTCGAGTCAGCCAGCCTTCGTGATGCGCAAGGGGAGGATGGCATTGACCGACCGGTTCAGCGGGGGGCTGGAAGAGCACCTCGCGCTGTTTCAGCGATTATCGCCCCTGTCCGCGGAAGTCGAGCGGGCCGCGGCCCTCGTCAGCTCGGCGCTGGGAGCGGGCCGCAAGCTCATGCTGTGCGGCAATGGAGGCTCGGCCGCCGACTCCCAGCACATCGCCGCGGAGCTCACGGGACG
>JAKAZP010000365.1 GCA_021815905.1 Pseudomonadota bacterium
TCGTGCGATCGCCGCGGTCGAGTCGAAAGGAAACCTCGCGCAGGGCCTGACGCTCGCCGAACGCGTGGCTGAGTCCCTCGACGACGAGCGGCGGGGCCCCCGCGCCCGGTGCGCCCGGTGCGCCCGTGGCCTCGCGGTCCGCCGACTGTACTTTGACTTCCAACATCGCGCCCCTGGGCGATCGATACGCCGGTTGTGAAGCTTATCACCCGACCGGCGTCGTCGCGGAAGCCGCGCCGATCAGCTCCCGGTGGTGCCGCAGGACCTGCTCGCGCAGCAGCTCGATCTCGGCCCCGCTGTGCCGGCGGTTGCGCGCCAGGCTCACCGGCACGTCCGCCACCGCGTGGCCCGGCGCCGGCGACAGCAGCACCAGGCGGTCGGCGAGCACCAGCGCCTCGCGCAGGTCGTGCGTGACGAACAGCACCGTCGTGGGCCGCGCATGCCAGAGCTTGAGCAGGAGCTCGCGCAACTGCTCCACCGTATCGTGATCGAGCGAGACGAAGGGCTCGTCCATCAGCAACAGGTCCGGCTCGATCGCAAAGGCGCGCGCGATGGACACGCGGCGGCTCATTCCCCCCGAAAGCTGCGGCGGATACAGGTCCCGCGCCTCGGCGAGGCCCACCGCCTTGAGCAGCTCGCTCGCGACGGCTTCGGCGCGGTGCGCCGGCAGCACGAGCGCGATGTTCTCGTACACCGTACGCCACGGCAGCAGCCGCGGCTCCTGAAACACGTAGCCGACCCGCGCCGGATCGCCGTCCGGGCGCGCAGCGAGCCGGACTTCGCCCGCGTAATCGCGGTCGAGCCCGGCCAGGATGTTGAGAAACGTGGTCTTGCCGCAGCCGGAGGGACCGACGAGGGCCACCAGCTCGCCCGGCGCCACCTCGAGCGACAGGCCCTCGAGCGCGACGTGGGACTTGGCGCCACGCTTGCCCGGATACCGCTTCTCGCGGATCTCGGCGACCAGGGCCGGCGTCACTGCCGCCATCGCCCGACGTGCCGCTCCAGCGGCTGAAACACCGACCATTCGATCAGCTGTATGACCGCTACGAAGGCGACGGTGTAAGCGAGGATGTCCGTCACGTCGAACTGCTGGAAATAAAGCTGAATCTCGAAGCCGACACCGTTGCTCAGCCCCAGCAGCTCGACGATCAGCACGATTTTCCAGACGAGCGCCAGTCCGGAGCGGGCGGCCGCGAAAATATAAGGATACAGCTGCGGCATCACGACGTGTCGGAGAGTCCGCCAGCGGCTCACGTGGAAGCTCGCCGCCATGTCCGAATAGCTCCGGTCGAGGGCGCGCGCGCCCTCGCGCAGGGTCACGGCGACGGCGGGGATCTTGTTGACCGCCACGGCGCCGATCGCCGCCGCCTCGGTGAGCCCGAACCAGACGTAGGCGAGCACGATGATCACCAGCGCCGGCAGGTTGAGCAGCAGCACGAGCCAGCTGTCGAACAGAACGTCCACCGTCCGCGAGCGGCCCATGACGATGCCGATCGCGGTACCGATCACCATCGCCACGAGGAAGGCGGCCGCGACCCGTGCCAGGGTGATGCCGAGATTGAACGGCAGCGAGCCGTTCATGCACTCGCGCACCAGCGCGATGAACACGGCGCTTGCCGTGGGCAGCAGCCGGCTGTGAGCCGCATCGGCGACGATCTGCCACAGCGCGATGAAAAGGGCGACCGAGCCGACGCGCTGCGCCAGCGAGGCGGCCGTCTGCCAGGAGGGGGCGCGCTGCGCCTCTCGGGTGGGAGCGCTCATTCAGTAGCGCACCGCGTCGAGAAACGTGCCGGGCTGCAGGGTCGGGCTCGAGCCGACCAGGGTCCGGCCCCCGACCCTGGCGAACAGCGCGTACAGCGCCTCGGCCTCCCGCCGCTCGCGCCGGCCCCAGTGCCGCGGAATGCCGGCGCGGAACGCCGCGCGCAGCGCCTCGAGCTCGGCCGGGTCCCGGGCCCTGATCCGGGGTCCGAGCCAGGCCCATTCCGCGTCCGAAGTCGCGAGGATCGACTCCGCCTGGCGCGTGGCGCGCACGAAGCCGGCCAGCGCGCGCGGATGCGCGCGCGCCCAGCGGTCGGACACGACATAGCCTACGAGCGGCAGCGGAGTGCGGAAGCCGAGCCGCCGCAGCGCATCGCTCATCGACAGGACCTGCGGCAGGCCGCGGCTCGTCAGCCGCGCGGCGAAATTCCAGAACGTCAGCACCGCATCGAGGCGGCCCTGCAGCAGCTCCTGATCGAGCAGCGGCGGAGCGCCGAAGGAGACCCGCGCCTCGCGCGCAAGATCGATGTGCCGCTCGCGCGCAAGCGCCTGCAGGATCACCCAGCTCTTGTCGAGCGGACTGCCGGCCACGCCGAGCCGCCGGTTCCGCAGGTCCGCGAGGTGGCGAATCGGCGCGCCGCGCGCCGCCACCAGCGCGCCCAGGTCGGTCGAGAAGGGAAAGAACGTCCAGTCCGCCCCGGAGGCGCGCTGGCGGGACACCCACAGCCAGTCGTTCACCACGCAGTCGACGCGCCCGGCCTGCAGCGCCACCAGCGTCGCCGGAGTGCTCGCCAGCACCAGCGGCTCGATGCGAATCCCGTTCGCCTTCGCCAGCCCGTGATGCGCGATCACATCCATGACCCAGCTCACGGTGCCGAATTTCAGCACGCCGATGCGCAGCGTCGGCACCGGGCGCGCCGCGGCGGGAGCGGCGGCCCACAGCGAGAGGATCAGGAGAATCGACAGGCGCACGGACGCCCCCCGCGCAGCAGCCGTCGAGCAGATCGCCCGCGCGCGCGCGCGGCTCACGGAACGACGGCGATGCCCCACGGCAGACGGCCGACGGGAACGGACCTCACCGCCGTCAGTGATGAAACATCGATGATGGTCACGTCGTTGGTGAGGCCGTTGACGACGAAGAGCCGCTGGTGGTGCGGGCTGAAGGCGATCTGCCAGGGCCGCTGGCCCACGAGGATGTACTTCTCGACCTTGTAGCTCCTCGCATCGACCACGGCCACGCGATTGGCGCGGCCCAGGGCCACGAACGCGGTGCGGTCATCGGGGGTGAAGCGCACGCCGACGGGCCCGATGTATTCCTTGTCGACCCCGGGGATGTGGAAGTTGATGACGTGGACGATCTGATGGGTCCGGGGGTCGATGACCGAGACGGTTCCCCCGACCTCCGAGGAGACCCAGAGCCGGCGGTAGTCCCGGGTGAATTGCGCAATCCGCGGTCTCGTATCGACCAGGATGTTGGCCACGACCTTCCAGGTCCGGGTGTCGATGAAATGCGCCATGCTGGTGGTCTCGGACACGACCACCACCGTGTGTCCCTGCCGGCTGACACCGAGACCTTCGGGCTCGATCCCAACCGGGATCTGCGTGATCCACTTGCCCGTGGCGAAATCGATGACCGTCACCAGGGCGTTGTTCTCGTTGGA
>JAKAZP010000366.1 GCA_021815905.1 Pseudomonadota bacterium
TGACCAGCACCACGATGAAGCTCATCACCGCGATCCCGAGCACGGTGCGCGGGAAGTCCCCGGCGCTGGTCGCATCGGCGATATACGCCCCGAGGCCGATCGCTTCAAGGTGATGCCTGCCCCAGTCAGCCACCTCCGCCACGATGCTCGCATTCCACGAGCCCCCGGAAGCGGTGATCGCCCCGGTCACATAGAACGGGAACACCGCCGGCAGCGCGATCTTGCGCCACCACAGCCACCCGCGCACCCCGAGGTTCTCCCCGGCGTACTTCAAGTCCGCCGACAGCGAGGAAGCGCCCACGATCACGTTGAAGAGAATGTACCACTGAGTCCCGAGGATCATGAGCGGGCTCAGCCAGATGTTGGGGTTGAGCTTGAACACCACGATGCCCGAGACCACGATCGGGAACAGCAGGTTCGCGGGAAACGCGGCGAGGAATTGCGCGATGGGCTGCGCCGCGCGCGCCACGCGCGGCCGTATCCCGATGTACACCCCGATCGGCACCCACACGAGGCTCGCGAGCGCGATGAGCACCAGCACCCGGGCGAGCGTGATGAGTCCGAGGACGAGCACGTGCCCGACTTCCCCGAGCGACTGGCTCTCGAGCACGAACCGGCCGATGCGCCAGGCGGAGAAGGCGATGAGGAGGGCGACGAGGCCGTACCAGAGGAGATCCGTGAGCTTCTCGGCCGTGGGAGATGCGCCCGGGCGCCTGGGATGCGCCTTCATCGCCTCGCCCGGGCGGAATCCGCGGTTGAACCCGAGGGCGAGGGTGGCGCCGAAGCCGCGGCGCAAGAGCCGCAGCAGGTACGAGCGGCGCATCATGGTGAGGGCCCAGGAGCTGGACGGCGTCATGCCCGATTCCTGCTCGAGACGGAACCAGTCGGCGCTCGCGGTGAGCGGGCGGAACAGCAGCTGCTCGTAAACGAGGATCACGACGAACATGGCGGCGATCGCCCAGCCGATGGCGGCCAGGTCCTTGTGCGCGATCGCCTCGGCGATGTAGGAGCCCACCCCCGGGAGCGTGACCGTGGTGTGCCCGACGCTGATCGCCTCCGCGGCCACGACGAAGAACCACCCGCCCGACATCGACATCATCATGTTCCAGATGAGCGCGGGCATGGCGAACGGCACCTCGAGCCGCCAGAACCTCATCCAGGGACCCAGGTGGAAGCTGCGCGCCGCCTCGTCGAGCTCGTCGGGGATGCTGCGCAGGGAATGATAGAAGCTGAAGGCCATGTTCCACGCCTGGCTGGTGAAGACGAGGAAGATGGCCGCCATCTGCGCGCCCGCCACCCGCCCGGGGGTGAGGGAGAGGAAGAAGACGATGGTGATGGAGAATCCGAGAATCGGCACCGACTGCAGCACATCGAGCAGCGGAACGAGCACGGCCGCCGCGCGTCGGCTCTTGGCCGCGAGGGTCGCGTACGTGAAGGTGAACACGAGCGAGGCCAGCATCGCGATCAGCATGCGCAGCGCCGTCTGCGCGGCGTAGCCCGGGAGATGGCGCGGATCGAGCGAGATCGGCTGCGCCTCGAGGTGCGCGAGCGAGCCCGTCAGGCCGTGAGCGGCATCGCCGAGATAGGCGAAGAAGGCGAACACCAGGACGAAGGCGATCACGTCCCAGCGTCCCGGGACGTAACGGTTCTTCAGAACGGAGATCGGCAGCCGTTCGACGGGCATCCGGGCAGTGTGCCCGAACGAGGTGACGATTGGCACCGCGCTCGGTGCATCCGCGCTCGATGCGACGTGCCGCGCCGCCGCGCGCCCGATGCGAGGCGCGCGCTCGCACGGCCCGCCCGCCGCACGTAGACTGTCCCTTCATGAACACCTCGAGCGCTCACCTGCCGCGGCTTGCGCGGCGAATCCTCCCCCTCTGCAGTCTCGCGCTCCTCGCCCCGTCCGCGGCCTTCGCCTGGAATGACTTCGGGCACAGGGTCGCCGCCGCGGCGGCCTGGCCGCACCTCTCTCCCGGCGTGCGCGCCGAGGCGACGGAGCTTCTGAAGTTGAATCCCGACTACGCCCGCTGGGTCGCGGGGGTCCCCGCCGGCCAGCGCGCGCGGGTCGCCTTCGTCGATGCGGCCGCCTGGGCCGATGACATCAAGTCCGACGGCCGGCACGTCTACGACGGCGACCGCCCGCGAGGGCCCGACGCGGCGCGCAACATCGGCTACTCCGATCCGCTCGAGCATCGCTACTGGCACTTCATCGACCTGCCGTTCTCGACCGACCACACCCCGCTCCGTCCGCCGGCCCGACCCAACATCGAGACCGAGCTTCGCCTCATGCTGCGCACGCTCCGCTCGCCGTCCGCGACCGCGGCGCTGAAGTCCTACGACCTCACCTGGGTGGAGCACCTGGTGGGCGATGCGCACCAGCCGCTGCATGCGGTCTCGCGCTTCACGCGCAGCCAGCCCGAGGGCGATGCCGGCGGCAACCGGGTGGCGATCTGCGACCCGCCCTGCCGGAAGAACCTGCACGAGTTCTGGGACGAGATCCTCGGCAGGGGACGGGGCCCCTACGCCGCCATCCGCTATGCCGCCGACCTGCCGGCGGTTCCCGCGGCCGAGGCGCACGTCGCCTCGCCCCGGCTCTGGCTCGACGGTAGCCGCCGCATCGCCGAGCGCTACGTCTACGCCCCGCCCGTCGGGGACGGCGCGGGACCCTACCGCCTCGATGCCCGCTACCGGCGCACGGCGCTCGAGGTCGCCCGGCGCCAGATCGCGCTCGCCGGCGCCCGGCTCGCCTGGGTGCTGAACCGCGACCTCTCCCCGTCCGTGCGGTAACATCCTCGCCAGGATCCCCACCGGCGTTTCCTCATGAAGGCCCCGACGCTGACACTTGCTCTCGCCACCCTCGCCCTCGCCCTCGCCCCGCTCGCGACCCCGGCCCGCGCGGCCGATCCCACCGTCAAGCGGGACTTCAAGGACTTCGGCCATGCCGTCGCCCACGAGGCCAAGGACGTCGCTCACGTGGTCGCCCGCGACTCGAAGCAGGTCGGCCGGACCGTCGCGCGGGACACGCGCGGCCCGCGGCACACCATCAAGCGCCGCTCCAAGGTCGCCGGACACCAGATCGCCCGCGACTCGAAGCATCTGGGTCATGTCATCGCGCGCGACTCGAAGCAGGTCGGCCACACGATCGTCCACGGCGCCCGCAAGGTCAAAGCGAAGCTCAAGCGCCACGACCTCTGAGGTGTGCGGGCGATGAACTTGGAGCGCTCGGCCGACGTGCTCATCATCGGCGGGGGACCCGCGGGCGCCTCCGCCGCCACCGTGCTCGCCGAGCGCGGTCATCGGGTGACGGTGCTCGAGAAATCCCATCACCCGCGCTTTCACATCGGCGAGTCGCTCCTGCCGGCGAACCTGCCGCTGTTCGAGCGGCTCGGCATCGAAG
>JAKAZP010000367.1 GCA_021815905.1 Pseudomonadota bacterium
CAGCCACGCCGGGAAGACAGCCTGCCGGACCGGCATCGCCTGCCGCGGCGCGCACGGCCGCGACCTCGAAGGTTTCGAGCTGGAAGTGGGCCGCCCTCGGCCTTGCGGCGCTCTGGCTCCTGACACTCCTCGGATGGGTCGTATCACGCCGCCGGAAGGCGCCGCCCCGATCGACATCCCGGCCGCCGCCGTCCCCGGGCGCGCGCTCCGATCCGGCCGCCGCGCGGGCAGCGTTCATCGCCGCGTGCCGCCACGACGATGCGCTCGCGGCGCGGCGCCATCTGCTCGCCTGGGCGGCGGGACTCTGGGGCTCGGCGCCTTCGGGGCTCAACGCGATCGCCGCGAGGACCGGCGATCCCCGCTCGGCCGAGCTCCTTCGCGATCTGGACCGCGCGTGTTATGTCGGGGGGGACTGGCACGGGCAGGCGCTCGCCGAGGCGATCGCGGAGCTGCCGAAGAACCCGGGCAAGAAGGACCGCGGACACAAGCCGCTCGCGCCGCTTTACCGGTAGCCGGGCCGCGGTCCTAGTCTTTCGAAGCGCCGAGCCGCAGCAACAGCACCGGTACGGGTGTGTGGCGCGCGACGTACTCCGAGTCGCTTCCGAGGAGCAGCCGCCCGAGGCCGCGCCGCCCGTGCGTGCCGCACACGATCAGGTCCGCGGGCCATTTCTTCGCCTGCTCGACGATGGCGGCGCCGGTTCTCCAGCCGAGCTCCTCGACCAGCACGGTCTCGGCCTCGACGCCCCCCGCGCGCGCCTGGCCGCGAGCGGCCTCGAGCAGCGCCTCGCCGTCGGCGCGCAGCGTATCGTCCACCTGCCCGATATTCGCGCTGAGCACATCCGCGGGCAGGGCGAGCCCATCGTCGACCACGTGCACGATCCTGAGCTTCGCGTGCTGCTCGCGGGCGAGCCGGATCGCCTCATCGAGCGCGCGCATCGCGGGCGCGCTGCCATCGGTCGCCAGGAGAATTCTCTCGTACATGCCCGGGCATCATCGTCCGGGCGCGCACCGCGGGGCAGGTCGGAAAATGCGTATGCCCGAGGCTCAGGCGCGCCCCTTGCCGGGCAGGGCGACGCTCAGCTCGAGCACCTCGTGCCCCTCCTCCCGCCCGACGTTGATCTGCACCGCCTCGGGGTCGACGTTGACGTACTTGTGGATCACCTGCAGCAGCTCGCGCCGGAGCAGCGGCAGGTAGTCCGGCCCTCCGCGCGCCCCGCGCTCCTGGGCGACGATGATGCGCAGGCGCTCCTTGGCGACGCTCGCCGAGGTCGGGGTGCGGCGAAACAGCTCGAGCAGCCCCACCTCAGCCTCCGAACATGCGGGCGAAGAAACCTCTCCTGGGCTCCTCGAGGAATCTCAGCGGCAGCTCCTCCCCGAGCAGCCGCGCGACCGCGTCATCGTACGCCTGCGAGGCATCGCTGCCGTCGTTGAGGATCACCGGAACTCCGGCGTTCGAGGCGGCGAGCACGTCCGCGGACTCCGGCACGACCCCGATCACATCGAGGCCGAGGATCTCCTTCACGTCGTCGACGCTCATCATTTCCCCGTTCGCGACCCTGCGCGGGTTGTAGCGCGTCAGCAAGAGATGCTCCCTGACCCCGCCGTTGCCGTTCTCGGCGCGGCGCGTCTTGCTGGCGAGCAGACCGAGGATGCGATCGGAGTCGCGCACGGAGGAGACCTCCGGGTTGACCACGACCACCGCCCGATCGGCGAAATACATCGCGAGGTGCGCTCCCTTCTCGATGCCCGCGGGGGAGTCGCACAGGATGTAGTCGAAGCCCTCGCCGATGAGCTGATCGAGCACGCGGCGCACGCCTTCCTCGGTCAGCGCGTCCTTGTCGCGCGTCTGCGAGGCGGCGAGCACGTGCAGCGATTCGAGGCGCTTGTCCCTGATGAGGGCCTGCTTGAGCGTGCAGTCGCCCTGGATGACGTTCACGAAGTCGTACACCACGCGCCGCTCGCACCCCATGATCAGGTCGAGGTTGCGCAGCCCGATGTCGAAATCGATCACGGCCACGCGCTTGCCGCGGCGCGCGAGGCCGCAGGCGACGCTCGCCGAGGTCGTGGTCTTGCCGACGCCCCCCTTGCCTGAAGTCACTACGATGATCTCGGTCAACCTGTCCTCCCGCGGGAAGCTCCCGCTGCAGCGCGCGAATTCAGCCTGCGAGGCTGGCAAAGCGCAAATTGTCGCCGTCCAGCCACGCCTGCACAGGCTTGCCGGCGAGCTCCGGGGGCAACGTCTCGAAAACGCGGAACACGCCGGCGATCGAGACCAGCTCGGCGTGAAATTCCTGGCAGAAGACCCGCGCGGCGACTTCCCCGCGCGCGCCGGCGACCGCGCGGCCGCGCAAAGGGCCGTAGACGTGCACGCAGCCGTCGGAGATCGCCTCGGCGCCGGCGCCGACGCTCGCCGTCACGATGAGATCGCGGCTGCGCGCGTACACGCGTTGTCCGGAGCGCACCGGCTGCTGTTGGATCAGCGCGGGACTCACCGGCTCCGCGCGCTCCACCGCCTGCACCACCGGGACCGGCTGGCTCTGCGGCCGAAAGGGCGCGAGCACCGGCAGCTGGAGGCTCGTCGACAGCGCTTCGATCCCCGCTCCGCCGCCGAGCAGGCCGATGGGCAGCATGCCGGCTCGCCTCACCGCGTCCATGACGCCGCGCATCTGCTCGAGCGTCGGCTCGGATTCCAGAGCGCTCAGGTCGAGGCACACCGCCGTGCGCTGAAAGAACAGCGGCGCCGTCGCGACGCGCCCGGTGAGCTCGTCGACGATCGCCCCGGGATCGGTCGAGCGGATGCGCACCTGCACGAGGCCCACCTGTCCGAAGCGGATGTCGATGGCCGGCGCGCTCGCCGCATCGGCTGGCTTGCTCATCATCATGATGCGATCCGACACTGAGAACGACCGGAAGATCACCCGACAATCGGGTAGATCCCGCGCGTTCGCGCGGAGCACGAGGGCAACGCGGGATCGGCGCAGAGTGTACCGGCTTAAGTGCGTCGCCGCACGCCCCGCACGGGCTCGGCCTCGAGCGGATTCTCGGGCCAGTAGTGCTTCGGGTATCGGCCGCGCAGGTCCTTGCGCACCTCGCGGTAAGCGCCCCGCCAGAAGCTCGCGAGATCGCGCGTCACCTGCACCGGACGTTGCGCGGGCGAAAGCAGCTTGAAAGTGACGGGCACCCGGGCGCCGCCGATGAGCGGCGTCGCATCGAGCCCGAACACTTCCTGCAGGCGCACGGCGACCGAGGGACCGGCGTCGTCGAGATAGTCGATGCGGATGCGCGAGCCGCTCGGCACGGTGAGGTGGCTCGGCGCGAGCCGCTCGAGCTCGCGCCGCTCTTCCCAACTCAGCCGGGCGAGCAGCGCCTCGAGCAGCGGCAGGCGCGCG
>JAKAZP010000368.1 GCA_021815905.1 Pseudomonadota bacterium
ACGACATCCAGCGCATCGAGGTGCTGGATGGCCCGCAGGGGACGCTGTTCGGCGCGGGCGCGATGTCGGGCGCGATCCGCATCATCACGAACAAGCCGAACCCGGATGCCTTCAGCGCCGGGGTCGACCTCGATTACGGCGAGATCGACCAGGGAGGCAACAACACCACGGAGGAGGCGTTCGTCAACCTGCCGCTGATCAAGGGCAGGACGGCCGTACGGCTCTCCGGCTACGCGGTGCGCGATGGCGGCTTCATCGACAACGTGCTCGCGACGCGGCATTGGGTGAACGGGGTCGTGTCCACCGACGCCCAGTGGGCGGGCAACGACTACAACACGGAGAAGGAGTACGGCGGCCGCGCGGCCATCGCCCAGAGAATCGGCGATTCCTGGAACGCCGTCCTCACCTTCAACTATCAGCAGCAGAAGACCTCGGGCTCCTGGTCGCAGGATCCGCGCTACGGGCGGCGCAAGGTGGCGCGCTTCGGACCGGAGCACATCTCGGATTCCTTCTCCGGGCTCGATCTGCACGTCAAGGGCGATGTCGGCATCGGCGATCTGGTCTTCGCCAGCACCTGGTGGTCGTATCCCTACCACTACACGACCGAATATTCCGAGTACGTCCAGTACAACCCGTTTCCCGATTACTATCAGTACTCGCCGCCGCTGCTGCAAAGCCTGACGTGCCTCACCGGTCCGACGATCCAGGGCGGGACCGGCGCCTACGGAGGCTGTCAGCCCCCGAACATGTTCTACGTCTACGACGCCTACACCCGGCGCTGGTCGAACGAGCTGCGCCTGGAGTCGAAGCCGGGCGGCCGCTGGCACTGGCTCGCGGGTCTTTACTGGGAGAAGACGCATCAGACGTACGACTATCTCTACCAGATGCCGGGAATGCAATCGAGCGGCGAGGCGTACCAGAGCGCGCTGTCGTTCTACAGCTCCTACTACACCGGCGCCGCCAGCCCGCTGCCGCACGAGTGGTACAGCAGCCTCTCGCGCGACGATCTGCTCGAGACCGCGGAGTTCGCCGATGTGAGCTTCGACATCACGAAGCGCTGGAGCATCGACGGGGGCTTGAGGTACTTCAAGTCGAACTACAGCACGAGCGACGCCTGGGCCGGGTATTTCTGGGCCCCGAAGACCCCGTCCGCTCTCTACTCGGCCCCCTCGCACAAGCTGACCGGCAAGGCCAGTGTCTCCTACAAGCCGACCAGGCACCTGATGCTCTACGGGACCTTCAGCCAGGGCTTCCGCGAGGGCGGGGTGAACGGCGGCCTGGGCTCGTCCTGCTATCAGCACGGCGTGCCGCACACGTTCAATCCGGATACGCTCAACAACTTCGAGGTGGGCTGGAAGTCGGGTCTGCTGGCGGGCCGGATGACCTGGAACGGCGCGTTCTATTACATGCCGTGGAAGGACTTCCAGTCCTCGGTCTACGATCTGTCGCTCTGCAACACGACCTTCAACGCCAATTTCGGCGACGCCCGCGTCTACGGGGCGGAGACGAGCTTCGCCTGGCGGATCACCGACGGGCTGACGGTGAACGCCTCGGCCAATTACAACGATTCGCGCCTGACCAGCATCAAGCCGAACTTCTCCGGCTCGCTCGCGCAGATGATCGTGCCGAACGAGCGGCTGCCGTTCGTGCCGTACTTCGCCTACAGCGCGAACATCCGCTACCAGCGTCCGCTCGCCGGCTCGTTCGACGGGTACATCCAGTACGACATCGCGCACAAGGGCGACATGTGGAGCGACCTGCGCGCGCTGCCCAATCCCGCGCTCGGCAAGAAAGGCACCGCCCGCGTTCTGCAGCCGGCCTACAGCATCTCGAACCTGCGTCTCGGCATCCAGAACGGCACCTGGACGGTCGAGGCGTACGTGACGAACCTCTTCAACAAGGACGCCATCATCTTCGTGAACACGGGCAACTACGACAATCGCCAGACCACGAACGAGCCGCGCGTGGTGGGCCTGCGGGCGAGTTTGAGGTTCTGAAGGCGCCCGGCGGTGGCATAATGCCCTCATGAGCCTCACGACCGGGCCCCTCGACCTCGATTTCGTCCGCGGCCAGTTCCCCGCGTTCGCGGAGCCGACGCTGCGGGACCAGGCCTTCTTCGAGAACGCGGGCGGCTCGTATGCCTGCGGCCCGGTCATCCGGCGGCTCGAGGAATACTACCGCCGGCTCAAGGTGCAGCCGTACTACGCGTTTCCCGCCTCGACCGAGGCAGGGGAATGGATGGACGCCGCCCGCGAGCGCCTGGCGGAATATCTCGGCGTGACCGCGCCCGAGGTGCACTTCGGTCCCTCGACCTCGCAGAACACGTACGTGCTGGCGCAGGCGTTTCGCGCGCTGCTCGTGCCGGGCGACGAGGTCATCGTCACGAACCAGGACCACGAGGCCAACTCGGGACAGTGGCGACGGCTCGCGGGCTACGGCTGCGTGGTGAAGGAGTGGACCGTCGACCGGGGGAGCGGAAGACTCGATCCCGCGCAGCTCGAGAGCCTGCTGACCGAGCGCACCCGGCTCGTGACTTTCCCCCAGGCTTCGAATGTCGTCGGTCACATCAATCCCGTGGCGCGGCTCGCGGCGCTGGCCCGCGCGGCCGGCGCCCTCACGGTCGTCGACGGCGTGTCCGGGGCGCCCCACGGCCTGCCGGACGTGCGGGAGCTGAAGGCGGACATCTATCTGTTCTCGCTCTACAAGACTTTCGGCCCGCACCAGGGCGTGATGGTTCTGCGGGAGGAGCTCGCGCAGCGGCTCGGGAACGAAGGCCACTACTTCAACGCGGCCGCGACCGGCAAGCGCCTGGTGCCGGCGGGCCCCGATCACGCGCAGGTGGCGGCGGCTCGCGGCATCGCCGAGTACTTCGACGCGCTCGCCGCCCACCACGGCGTCAAGTCCGCCGAGGCACGCGCTGCGCGCGTGCGCGAGCTGCTGCGCTCGGCGGAGATTCCCCTGCTTGCGAAGCTGCTGGAGTATCTCAAGGGTCGCAGGGACGTGCGTCTGCTCGGGCCCGCGCTTGCCGGCGAGCGCATGGCGACAGTCTCGTTCGTGAGCGACCGGATCGAGCCGGCCGAGATTCTCAAGCGGCTCGCACGGCGCGGGTTCATGGTGGGCGCTGGTAACTTCTACGCGGTGAGACTCCTGAGCGCGATGGGTGTCGACCCCGAGCGCGGCGCGGTCCGGCTGTCGTTCGTGCATTACACGAGTCCCGAGGAGATCGACGGGCTGATCGAGGCGCTCGATCGGGTGTTGGACCAGGCGGGCTGAAGCCGGTTACGGTTCGAGTCGAGCGTCATTCCCAGGGCGCGAATCGCTCCAGGCAGTCTCCCAGGCTCGCCCGCAGCGGCTCGAGCTCGCGCGCAAAGCGCTTCCAGTAACCC
>JAKAZP010000369.1 GCA_021815905.1 Pseudomonadota bacterium
TCTGATGAGCATCCCGCGAAGGCCGTTGATGCACCACGGTCTGATCGTGGCAAAGTTGCCGCGGCGTGCGAATCGTGCGCGTGAGCGGCACGACCTGCACGACCTGCGCGTACTGCGCAGACTGCGGCCGATGCACCATCTTCAGGCTGGCCACGGCGCCCGCCCCGACTGCGACCGCAGTTCCCGCAGCCACACCGATCCAGAGAGACCTGTTCATTCTCGTTGCCTCCTCTTTGGCTTATCGGCCCGAGGCTCCGGGTCCCGGCACCGATTCCGGCAATGATAATGAAGCGTGGCTGAACGGAAACTAACTCAGTTCACGAAAGGCGGGGCGGGCTGTCGGTGTGTTGCGACAACTCGAGCAGCTCGCTGCCCTCGGGCACTCGATCGCCGCGCACGAAGTGAATGGCGCGCACCACGCCGTCGTGGGGCGCGCTGATGCTGTGCTCCATCTTCATGGCCTCGATCACCATGAGCAGCTCACCGGCCGCGACGCGTTGGCCCACCACGACCGCGATCTCCGACACCACTCCCGGAAGCGGCGTCACGAGGCCGCCGCCCGCGGCGCTCGCCGCGAACTCCCGGGTGCGTGGATCCTCGATCTCGAGCTCCCGGTGCTCATCGCCCATCCACAGATCGAGATGTGATTCCCGTCGCAGCAGCCGCGCGCGGCGCAGCACGCTCCCGATCCTCGCCTCCACGTGTTGCCCATCGAGCCGCACGCCGGCGAGCTCGACACGAGTGCCGCTGCAGTCCACCGCCGCGCAGCCGCCATGGACCCGCGCCGCGCCGGGACGAGCCCCGGAGAGCTCGAGCGCGATGCGGCGCGAGTGCGTGCCGAGAGCGAGATCAAGCTCGATGCAGGCGGGCAGGCTCGGCCGGAAACCGTCGGCGAGCGCCCAGGGGTTACCGCCCGGATGCGCCGCCGAGCCCCAGACCCCGAGCGCCGCCATCACCCACAGCTCCGTGTCCGGCTCGCGCTCGGGCGCGAGCTGCCTCGCACTGCGGTCGAGCAGCGTGACGCTCTGCCGCCGCTCGAGGAATGGCGCCGATCGCAGCAGGCGCGCCAGCCATCTCTCGTTGGTGTGAATGCCCGCGAGACAGGTGCGCTCGAGCGCCTGCGCGAGCCGCGCGATCGCCCGCTCGCGATCCGGCGCCCAGGCGATCACCTTGGCGAGCAGAGAGTCGTAGCTCGAAGGCACGACGTCCGCGGTCGCGAAGCCGGCGTCGACGCGCACGGCTTCCCCGCGCGGCCAATCGGCGAGCGCGAGCACGCCGGCGCTCGGCATGAACTCCCGCCACGGGTCTTCCGCGCAGACGCGCGCCTCCACGGCGTGCCCGTCGATCCGGATCTCATCCTGCGCAAGCGGCAGCGGCTCGCCCGCGGCGACGCGCAGCTGCCACTCCACCAGATCGAGCCCGGTCACCGCCTCGGTGACCGTGTGCTCGACCTGCAGCCGCGTGTTCATCTCGAGGAAGTAGAAGTCGCGCCCGTCGAACAGGAACTCCACCGTGCCGGCGTTGGTGTAGCCGATGCTGCGCGCGACTTCGACGGCCGCGGCATGAAGCGCTGCGCGCACGGCCGGCGGGATATCGGGCGCCGGCGCCTCCTCGATCACTTTCTGGTGGCGGCGCTGCAGCGAGCAATCGCGATCGCCAAGATGCACGCAGTGACCGTGGCTGTCGGCGAACACCTGAACCTCGACGTGCCTCGGCTCCTCGAGATAGCGCTCGAGCAGAAGCGACCCGTCGGCGAAGCTGCTCTCGGCGAGGCGGCGCGCCGACACGAGCGCAGCGCGCAGCTCCTCGCTCGAGCGCACGACCCGCATGCCCTTGCCGCCGCCCCCCGCGGCCGGCTTGATCATGAGCGGGAAGCCCGCCTCGAGCGCGCGCTGCTCGAGATACTCGATCTCCTGGCGCGGTCCGTCATAGCCGGGCAACACCGGCACGCCGAGCGCGCGCACACGCACCTTGGCCGCGCTCTTCGAGCCCATCGCGGCGATCGCCGCCGCCCCCGGCCCGACGAACACGAGCCCGGCATCGCCACAGGCCCGCGCGAGCCCGGCGTTCTCCGACAGGAACCCGTATCCCGGATGCACCGCGTCGGCGCCGCAGGCGGCCGCGGCGCGCACGATCGCCTCGATGGAAAGATAGCTCCCGGCCGCCGGAGCCGGTCCGATGCGCACCGCCTCGTCGGCCTCGCGCACGTGCAGGGCGGTCGCGTCCGCATCGGAGAACACCGCGACGCCGCCGATGCCCATCCGGCGGGCGGTGCGCAGGATGCGGCAGGCGATCTCGCCGCGGTTGGCGACCAGGAGCTTGCGGATCATGACACCTCGGCTACATTCTGAAGAGGCCAAACCGCGTCGGCTCCTCGGGGGCGTTGCGCGCCACGGCGAGGCAGAGACCGAGGATTCGCCGCGTCTCGAGCGGATCGATCACGCCGTCGTCCCAGAGTCTGGCCGAGGCATAGTACGGGTGACCCTGTCGCTCGTACTGCTCGCGGATCGGGCGCTTGAAGGCTTCCTCTTCCTCCTGCGGCCAGGCGCCGCCTCCGGCCTCGATCTGGCCGCGCTTCACCGTGGCGAGCACGCTCGCCGCCTGCTCGCCTCCCATCACCGAGATGCGCGCATTGGGCCACTGGAACAGGAACCGCGGCGAGTACGCGCGCCCGCACATGGCGTAATTGCCGGCGCCGTAGCTGCCGCCGATGATGACGGTCAGCTTCGGCACGCGCGCGCAGGCGACCGCGGTCACGAGCTTCGCGCCGTCCTTGGCGATTCCGCCGGCCTCGGCGCGCCGTCCCACCATGAAGCCGGTGATGTTCTGCAGGAACAGCAGCGGCACCCCCTCGCGCGCGCACAGCTCGATGAAGTGCGCGCCCTTCAGCGCGCTCTCGGAGAAGAGAATCCCGTTGTTGGCGAGGATGCCGACCGGATACCCCGCGAGGTGCGCAAAGCCGCAGACGAGCGTCGTGCCGTAGAGCTGCTTGAACTCGTCGAGCTCCGAATCGTCGACCAGCCGCGCGATCACCTCGCGCACGTCGTACGGACGGCGCAGGCTCGCCGGCACGACGCCGTAGAGCTCGCTCGGATCGCAGCGCGGCTCGCCTGGCGTCCGCGGCGGATCGCGGTCGCACGGCGGGCGCAACCGCGCCACGATCCGCCGCGCGATCGAGAGCGCATGCGTGTCGTTCTCGGCGTAGTGATCGCACACTCCCGATTCCCGGCAGTGCACGTCGGCGCCGCCGAGCGACTCGGCGTCGATGTCCTCCCCGGTCGCCGCCTTGACGAGCGGCGGTCCCCCGAGAAACACCCGGCCCTGGCCGCGCACGATCACGTTCTCATCGGACATCGCGGGCACGTACGCGCCGCCTGC
>JAKAZP010000370.1 GCA_021815905.1 Pseudomonadota bacterium
TGCGGGCGTGGATTGCATCGTGCTCGAGCGGCACGCCCGCGATTACGTCGAGCGCCGAATCCGCGCGGGACTCCTGGAGTGGACGACCGTGGAGCTGCTGCAGCAGGCCGGAGTCGGCGAGCGCATGATGCGCGAGGGTCTGGTGCACGACGGCGTCCTCATGGCCTTCGACGGGCGCGTCCACCGGATCGATCTCGCGCGACTCTCCGGCCGTCGCGTGCTGGTGTACGGTCAGACGGAGATCCAGCGGGACCTCGACGAGGCGGCGGTCGGCCGGATCGTATGGGGGGCGCAGGAGGTGAGGATTCACGGATTCGATACGCCCCGTCCGCAAGTCACCTACGAGCGCGATGGCGCGACGCAGACGATCGACTGCGAATTCATCGCCGGCTGCGATGGCTACCACGGCGTCTGCCGGGCGTCGATCCCGGCCGAGCGGATCACGGAGTACGAGCGTGTCTATCCCTTCGGTTGGCTCGGCATCCTGGCGGACGTCCCGCCCGTCAATGACGAGCTGATCTACGTGAATCACGCGCGCGGCTTTGCGCTCTGCAGCATGCGCTCGCGCACGCGCAGCCGCTACTACGTGCAGTGTCCGCTCGAGGACACGGTCGAGGACTGGCCGGATGAGCGCATCTGGGGCGAGCTCGGAGCGCGCCTGCCGGCGACGGTTGCCGCGCGGCTCACCACCGGCCCGTCGATCGAGAAGAGCATCGCGCCGCTACGCAGCTTCGTCGCCGAGCCGATGCGTTTCGGCCGACTCTTTCTCGCGGGCGATGCCGCGCACATCGTTCCGCCGACGGGCGCGAAGGGTTTGAATCTGGCGGCGGCGGACGTGCGGGTGCTCTCTGAGGCCCTGATCGAGTATTTCCACGAAGGCAGCGAGCGGCGGCTCGACGAGTACTCGCAGCGGGCTCTGGCGCGCGTGTGGAAAGCCACGCGATTCTCGTGGTGGTTCACGACGCTCATGCACAAGTTCTCCGAGGACGCGCTCGCTCACAAGCTGCAGCTCGCGGAGCTCGATTACCTCGCGCAGTCGGAAGCCGCCTCGAAGGCGGTCGCGGAAAACTACAGCGGACTTCCGTTCTGATCTTCCCGCTTTCGAGGCGCCGGCCGGCGCAAAGCCGCCGCTCTACGATGCGAGCTCGAGCTCCTTGCTGTCGCGGCCGATCAGCGGAAACGGCAGATAGGAAATACGCAGCCGGTCGGTGAGCTCGATCCGGTGCTTCCCGGGGGCGAGCCCTCCGGACCGGCGCACGAGGACCGTGCCGATCTCGCCGAATTCCCAGCGCTCCCGGTAATCGGTCTCCATGGCGTCGAGTGTCATCGGCCGGCCCCGCAGCACGACGGTCACGGCATCGCGCGGGAAGGTCTCCCCGTCGATCGTCACGGAGACATCCTCCACCATGGAGACGCCGAGGCCGCGGTAGTAGGGCAGACGGGTATTCACCTGGAAGCCGATCACCTTGCCGTTCTGGCTGACGTTGCGAAAACCGTCCTCGACGATCATGTATTTGTCGAACATCGTCGCTCCTCCGCTTCAATGAGTGCCCAGCAGCCGCTCGAACATGGCGTGCTGGCGGCGCACCTGCTCGACGCTGTCGACGGGGAAGGCATCCTGGATCCAGCGGTTGCCCTCGTATTCGCTCGACAGGTAGCCGTCGTAGCCACCCTGCTTCAGCACCGGAATGACCTCCTCATAGGGGATGCTGTACTCGTGCGTGTCGTCGACCATGTCGTAGAACTTGGCATGGATGTGGTAGATGTGCGGCATGAACTCGAGGAGGCGCCTGGGGTTGGACCAGATGATGTGGCGCAGCGATTCGGCGAAGCGCCGGTCCTGCTCGTTGCCGCCCATGCGGCTGACGTCGAAGATGACGTATTCGGCGAGGACGCGCTCCTCGTACGCCTGGCACACGAAGTCGATGATGCGCTCGGTCGCGCCGTGCCTCAGGGCGTGCTCGCGCATGACCCGCGGATAGCGCTTCACGAAGATGCCCATGTCGGGCACATAGCCCACGTGCCGCGTTCGCGTGCGCTCGATCATCTCCGTGTAGCGCATGATCCAGGGATGATCGAAGTGGAACGGGGAGTGGATCTCGAGCCCCATCCTGACGTCGTGTTCCTCGGCAAAGGGGATGCAGCGCTCGACCATCTCGGGGCTGACGCTGCACAGAACGCGCACGACCTTGCAGCCGAGGCGGGCGGCATGCCTGAGGTCGGTCTTGATCGACTCGATCATCTCCTCCTCCGTGAGCAGTCGATCCTTGCGCCGCTTGGTATCGAGAAACATGTCGTGGCAGGTCGCGACCGTGTCGTACTTCGACATCCAGTCCTTCCAGGTGGCGTAGAAGGCATCCGGCAGATGGGGAAATCCGGGCATCATCTGCTCGCCGATGGTCTCGATGCCGCGCGCGCCCATGCGTGCGCAGGCGGCGATGCAGTCCTCGAGGCTCAGTTTGCGCAGGAAATACTCCTCCTGCAGGCTGTAGAGGCTGGCGCCGCGTTTGATGCGATGTTGCTCTGGCATGGCGGGTATCCGGTGAGACTGTGGGAAGGTCAGGTCGTGATCGCCGCGGATCCGTCCCGGTCAGCAGGCGTCGCGCACCTCGAGCGCTCAGATCGGCCGGGCGAGGGCGATGAAGGAGTTGCGCATGATGTCGCCGTGCTCCTGCGGCGAGCCCCCGGTCGCCTCGATTTCCCCGAGGCGCAGCGAGTTCTGCACCACCAGCCGGCAGCGCTCGAAGCGGCGGCGCTGGAAGGCCGCGAGCGCGGCATCCACCGAGGTTTCGCCGCCGAGGGCCTCCGCGAGGACGATGGCGTCCTCGATGCCGAGACCGGCGCCCGCGGCGAGGTGCGGCGTGGTCGCATGCACGGCATCCCCGATCAGCACGACGCGCCCGGAGAACCACGGCTCGGGCGCGAGCAGGGCCTCGAGCGGCCGATAAACGATGCGCGAGTCCGGGCCGAGCCGGTCGCGCACGTCCCGGAGCACCTGCACGCTGAATTCCGCGAGCAGGGCCGAGAGTTGCGAAGTGAGCTCGCTCTCGGGAACATAGCTGTTGGTCGGCCGCGACTCCGTGACGAAGAGGTACATCTCCTTCCGGGAGACGGGGTTCACGCCGGCCTTGGTGTGCGCCCCCAGGTACATGGCCGGCCGCTGCACCGTCTCGGGGCGGGGCGCCACCGCGCGCCACACACCCTGACCGGTATAGCGCGGCTTCGGCGCCTGGGGAAAAATGGCCGCGCGGGTCTTGGAGAAGAGACCGTCCGCGCCGATCGCGAGATCATATCGGGAGGATGAGCCGTCCGTGAAGCTGACCTCCACCCCATCGGCCTGCGGCCGGATGGAGTTG
>JAKAZP010000371.1 GCA_021815905.1 Pseudomonadota bacterium
CGCCGGCGATGCGTTCATCGGAAGCCTCGCGGTGTTCCTCAGCGAGGGGAGCGCGGAGGAGGAAGCCGTCACCCGCGCGAATCTCTATGCCGCCATGTCCACGACCCGAACCGGAACCCAGAAATCCTTTCCCAAACGCGCCGAGTTCGAAGCCGAGCTCACCCGGCGAGGAGGCCCGGCCCGGTCGACGTCGCGATGAGCGCCGTCCGCTCGCAAACATAATCGGGGGTATCACACCATGTTCGTCGTCCACAGTTACTCGCTGGCCGTCATCTTCTGTGTCGTCACCATGTTCTGCTGGGGCTCGTGGGCCAATACCCGCAAGCTCGCCCCCGCGCAGTGGCGCTTCGAGCTGTTCTACTGGGACTACGCCCTCGGTGTGCTGCTGATCGCCTTCATTCTCGGCGCCACGCTCGGCACGTTGGGCCATGGCGGCCGGCCCTTCTTCGCCGATCTCGCCCAGGCCGACGGCGCCAGCATCGGACACGCGCTCTTCGGGGGGGTGGTATTCAACCTGGCCAACATACTGCTCGTGGCCGCGATCGAGGTTGCGGGCATGGCGGTCGCGTTCCCCGTCGGCATCGGGCTCGCGCTGGTGCTGGGGGTGATCCTCAACTACGTCGCGGTCCCGGTCGGCAACCCGACCCTGCTCGCCGCCGGCGTGGCGCTCGTGACGCTCGCCATCGTGCTCGATGCGCTCGCGTACCGGCGGCAGGCGACCACCGCGGTGCGCATGAGCGCCAAGGGCCTGCTGTTGTCGCTGGCGTGCGGAATCTTCATGGGAGTCTTCTACCGCTTCGTCGCCGCGGCGATGTACGCCGATCCGCGCCATCCGGTGCCGGGGCTGATGGGCAGCTATGCGGCGGTGTTCGTGTTTGCGATCGGCGTATTCGCCAGCACGTTTCTCTGGAACACCATCGCCATGCGAATCCCGGTGATGGGTCCGCCGGTCCCCTTCTCTCATTACCGGCGTGGCCGCTTCAACACCCACCTCGCCGGCTTGCTGGGGGGCCTCATCTGGGGTGTGGGGATGTCGCTCAACATCATCGCCTCCGGGCGGGCGGGATACGCCATTTCGTACGGGCTGGGCCAGGGCGCCACGATGATCGCGGCGCTCTGGGGCGTGTTCGTGTGGCGAGAGTTCCGCGGCGCGCGCCCAGGGGTCAGCGGGCTGCTCGCGGCGATGTTCGTCTGCTTCATCGCGGGACTTGCGCTCATCATCCTGGCCCGGACTGCGTGATCGCGCACCCGCCGGGCGTGTCGGGGAACATCCGGGCCGCGGGCGCGATCTTAAGTTTCGATCGAGCATCGAGGCTGGAATGGATCACTCACGGTTGAGCCGCAGAAGGTTCCTGAAGTCCCTGACCTCGACCGGGATCGCGGCCGGATTGGGCGCCGGATCGCGCCCCTCCGCCGCGGCCCCGCGAGCCGGCGACGTCGCGGGGCTGCGCGAGCGGATCGAGCACATCGTGGTGATCTTCCAGGAGAACCGCAGCTTCGACCATTATTTCGGCGCCTACCGGCACCCTCAGGGGGCGTTCGTCGCCGGGCTGCTCGATCGGGACGGCAAGGTCGACCGGGGCCGATTCTTCGGTCTGCAGAGGAATCCGGCGGGCATTCCTTACGACTACCTGCCCGTCCCGAGGGATATCCTCGCCTTCCAGCGCGGCTTGCTCGAGAACCTGCCGTTCCACCTCGCGCCCTACATTCCCGCGGACGAGAACACGCGGTGGGATCCGGAGCACGATTTCTTCCGGATGTCCGCTCAGATCGACCACGGCACCATGGATCGCTTCGTGGCGCTGGCGCTGGCGCGCGATCACAAGCCGTTCGACCTCGCTCGCAAGCCCGACCCGATCGCGATGCTGCTCGAGGAATCGAAGCCCTCGGGTCCCGTGCTCGGCTACTACGAGCGGCGGGACATTCCGCACTACCACCGGCTCGCCGATGAGTACGTGCTGTTCGATCATTTTTTCCAGGGCATGACCGGCGGCTCGACCGGCAACGCGTTGTATCTGGTTTCCGCACGCACGGCCGTCTGGCCCCAGGCGCCGCAGAAGCTGCGAGGCAGTCTGCACCCCCCGGCATTCGGCATGCCCTACGACGATCACGGCATGCTCATCAACGACCTGCCGCCGCTCAACGGCCCGACGGAGCCTTGGGGCGATCTCAGGTACAGTCCGCCCCCCGCCGACCAGACTTATCCCAACATCGGGGACCGCCTGAGCGCGGCGGGCATTTCCTGGGCCTGGTACAACGAGGGCTGGAACGGCGTCAAAGCGTTCGCGCAGAAGACCGCCTTCGGCCGCGACAGCGGCTCGGCGGTGGTCGACACCACGCGCATCTACGTCCCGCACCACAATCCCTTCCAGTACTACCCGAGCTGGTTCGCGAACGCGCGCGCCGGGCGCATACGCGACAGCGAGGATTTTTTCGCCGATGCGCGCGCCGGAAGCCTGCCGGGCGTCTCTTTCATCAAGGCGAGCGGCGCGCACGACGAGCATTCCGCCGACTCCGCTCCGCAGTGGGGCGAGCGCTGGGTGATGGGCCTCCTTCGCGCGCTCGGCACGAGCCGCGCCTGGGACAGGACGGCCGTCCTCATCACCTATGACGAGGGTGGCGGATTCTGGGATCACGTCGCGCCGCCGCGGCCGGATGCCTACGGCTGCGGCACGCGCATTCCCGCGCTGCTGATCAGCCCCTGGGCGCGGCGCGGCCACGTCGATCACCGCATCGCCGATACTACCTCGGTGCTGGCGCTGATCGAGGCGCGCTTCGGGTTGCAGCCGCTGCAAAAGCGTGACGCCGAGGCCTACAACCTGCTCGACGGCATGCAGTTCGCGGGCGCGCCGCGCGAGGCTCGATTCGGCTGAAGAAGATCGCGGGACGCGCAGCGATGAAGATCCGGGCGATGCGCCGCACGCATACCGCGGCACGAATCTTTCGGCTCGTGCCGCGCATTGAATCACGGGAGCGGACGATATGAAGAAGACGTTACGGCAAGCACGCATCCTCCTGGCGCCCGCTCTGTTCGGCGCGCTCCTCGTGGCGCTCGGCGCTGCGATCACGATCCGCGCCCACGCGGCGGACGCCACCGCGCGGGCGAAGGTGATCTTCGATCAGGATACCTTCGGGCCCGGCGGCTCGGACATGCAGTCCATGCTGATGCTGATGCAGGACAGGGACGTCGATCTGCTCGGGATCTGCGTCGTGACCGGCGACGGCTGGCGGGACGAGGAGGTGAGCCACGCGCTCAGGCTGCTCGAGATCGCCCACCGCACCGCCATTCCGGTTTATCCGGGCGCGGTGTATCCGTTGCTGAACACTCCCCGGCGGACGCTCGCCTG
>JAKAZP010000372.1 GCA_021815905.1 Pseudomonadota bacterium
CGACATCAACCCGCACACCATCCAGGTGTCGCTCGCCGCGCCCTATCCGGGCACTCAGCTCTACGACCAGGCGGTCGAGAACGGCTGGATCGCCGCGCACGACAATCTCAATCTCGTCAACGACCGCGGCGTCCAGCTCTCGCCCATCAGCTACCCGCACCTGCCGGCGAAGGAGATCTATCACGCGGTCGAGACCTTCTACAAGCGCTTCTACTTCCGGCCGCGCAAGATCGCCGAGCTCACCGGCGAGATGCTGCGCAGCTGGGAGATGACCAAGCGCCGTCTGCGCGAGGGCGTCGAGTTCTTCCGATTCCTGCACGCGCACGAGGCCTGACTCGCCGGATCCGGCTGATTGAAATTCCTCATCGTCACCGCCGATGACTTCGGGCTGCACGAGGCGGTCAATCGTGCGGTGGAGCACGCCGCCCGCGACGGTGTGCTGAGCGCCGCGAGTCTCATGGTGGGCTCGCCCGCGGCCGCCGACGCCGTGCGCCGCGCGCGCGAGCTTCCGGGACTTGCGGTGGGGCTGCACGTCGTGCTCGCGGACGGCTGCTCGGTGCTTGCGCCGCGGCGCATTCCGGCGCTGGTCGATGCCCACGGGCGCTTCCGCAATCGCATGGTCCTCGATGGCGTGCGGTTCTTCGCGCTGCCGGCGGTGCGACGCCAGCTCGAGGCCGAGATCCGCGCCCAGTTCGCGGCTTTCGCCGCGACCGGCCTGCCGCTCGATCACGTCAACGCTCACAAGCACTTTCACCTGCATCCGACGCTGCTCGAGATGATCCTGCGCATCGGGCGGGACTTCGGCGTGCGCGCGGTGCGGCTGCCGCGCGAGCCCGCCTGGGCGGCGCGCCGCGCCGCCGGAGCGCTCAGGGGACCGGCGATCTCCGGGATGCTCTCCCCGTGGCTCGCGCTCATGAGACGGCGCCTGCGCTCGGCGGGAGTCGCCTACAACGACTACGTGGTCGGGCTCGCGGGCAGCGGCGCCATGGGCGAGGCAAGCCTGCTCGAGGCCATCGGGCGGCTGAGGGAGGGCGTGACGGAGATCTACCTGCATCCGGCGCAGAGTGCGGTCGAGCCGATCACGCAGAGCATGAAGGACTACCGCCACGAGGAGGAGCTCGCGGCGCTCCTGAGCCCGCGGGTCCGCGCGGCGATCGCCGCCTCGGGAGCCCGCACCGGGGGCTTTCTCGAGCTGCTCGCCGCGGGACCGCTCGAGCGGCGCGCGGCATGAGGACCGCGGCCCGCATCGCCCTCGTCGCCGGCCTCGCTCTGCTGATCGCGCTCATCGCGCGCGAGGGCACCGCGATCCTGACCCCGCTCATGCGCGCCGGCTGGGTGCTGCTGTGGCTCGTGCCGCTGCACGCGCTGCCGATCCTGCTCGACTCCCTCGGCTGGCGGGTGCTCATCGACCGCGCCGTTCCGCAGGGACTCCTCTTCTGGATCGCCTCGGTGCGGGAAGGCATCAATCGGCTCCTGCCCGCGGCCAACATCGGAGGCGAGCTCGTCGGGATCCGGCTGCTCGCCGACAGCGGTGTCGAGGGTGTGAGCGCGGCGGCAAGCGTCACCACCGAGGTTCTGCTCACCCTCGTGAGCCAGTACCTGTTCGTGGCGCTCGGCGTGGTCTGCCTCCTGCGCCTCACCGACACGGTGCAATTGACCGACGACGCGCTGATCGGCCTCGGCGCGAGCCTCCCGTTGCTCGTGCTCGCGGTGCTGCTCCTGCGCTACGGCTCGCTGTTCGAGCGGCTCGAGCGGCTCGCGGTGCGGGTGCTCGGGGAGCAGTCGCTCAGCTTTCTCGGGCAGTCCGCGAACCTCGATGCCGCGATCCGCAGGCTGTGCGCGGACCGGCCGCGGCTTGCGACCGCGGTCGCCTGGCAGGTGACGGCGATGGTGGCCGGCTCGACCGAGACCTGGCTCGCGTTGCGCTGGCTCGGGCATCCGGTCGGCTTCGGCGCGGCCCTCGCGCTCGAGAGCCTGACGCAGACGGTGCGCAGCTTCATCTTCCTGGTGCCGGGGGGACTCGGAGTGCAGGAGGCGAGCTTGATCGGCTTCGGACAGCTTCTGGGCATCGATGCCGACGTGGCGCTCGCGCTGTCGCTCGCGAAACGGATGCGGGAGGTGCTCTTCGGGGTACCCGCCCTGCTGTCGTGGTATTGGGTGGAAGGACGGAGAGAATTGCAGCATGTCCGCGGTTCCGGCAAATATTGAGTCCGGGAGGCTGGTGATCGGCTCGACCGAGCATCGACGGGTGCTCGCGCGGTTCTTTCTCGACACTCACCTCGAGTACGTGCCCGAGCACATCGAATGGCCGGCGCTCGGCGAGGAGGACTTGAAGCGCCTGACGGGGCTGCCCTTCTGGCAGGAGGCGGTCTCGACCGAGAACCTCACCTCCAACACCGTCGCCGCCGCGAGCGAGCTCGAGACCGATGCGGAAGTGCGCCGGGCGATCGCGCTGCAGGGCTTCGAGGAGCGGCGGCACGCGCGGCTGCTCCTCGCCCTCACCTCCCACTACCGGATCCCGATCGAGGCGCCGCCGCGCTATGTGCCGCGCTCGCTCGAGAGCGATTTCCTCTTCGCCGGTTTCGGCGAGTGCTTCGATTCGTTCTTCGCCTTCGGACTGTTCGCCCTCGCGCAGGAATCGGGGCTGTTTCCGCCGGCGCTCGTGCAGGTGTTCGAGCCGGTGATGCAGGAAGAGGCGCGCCACATTCTCTTCTTCGTCAACTGGGTGAAGTACCGCCGCTCGCAGCTTCCCTGGTGGAAGCGGCCCGCCTTCCGCGCGCGCTGCGCCTGGATCATCGTGAAGCAGATCGCCGCGCGCGTGAAGACCGCGCGGGCCGTCGGCGGCGAGCCGGGCGCACCGAGCGAGAATTTCACCCTCACGGCGCATCGTGACTTCAGCGCCAGGATCACCCTGCGCCATCTGCTCGAGCTCTGCCTGCGGGAGAACGAGCGCCGGCTCGGCGAGTACGACGCGCGGCTCGCACGGCCGCGCCTGGTGCCGGGCATCGCCGGCATTCTCCATCGGCTGATTCCCTCGAGCCTCTGATCGGCCGCGGAGCCTGCATGAAGCGGCCGCGGGGACCTGCGTGAGCGCACTCGCCGGCACCTGGCAGCTGCTGCTCGGCATGGGCATCCTCATGCTGGGCGCGGGTCTTCAGGGCACGGAGATCAGCCTGCGCGCGACCCTCGCGGGCTTCCCGGCGCCGGTCACGGGCGCCGTGATGTCGTGTTACTACCTGGGCTACATGTTCGGCACCGCCCTCGCGCCGCGGCTGGTGCGCCGCGTCGGGCACATCCGGGTGTTCGCCGGCATGTCCGCGCTCGCCTCG
>JAKAZP010000373.1 GCA_021815905.1 Pseudomonadota bacterium
GATCCCCGACGTCGGCCACACCGCCCGCGCAGCAGCCTCACCTACTCGCGCTCGCGCACCGCACCGCTGAAGGTCACCCGCCCCGGCAGCGCCGCGACCTCGACCGCTCCCGGATGTGACGCCACCGAGCCGAGCCGTGCGCGCACACGCTCACAGAGCACCTCGTCCTCGACCGGGCCGTGCGCGAGGCGTGAGCGCAGCTCGTGCTCGAGCCCCCGGGTGCGATTGCCGAGGTCACGAACCGCCACGCTCGCCGCATCGTCCATGCGCTCACGCCGCCCGCGATCCGATCGCGCAGCACTCTGCGCCGGCGGCGCCCCTGATCGGGGTCGAGGAGGTACATCGAGAGCGCGCCGGGAGCTCGAGCGGCGGCCCGCGGCGCCTCACGGCGCCGCGGCGCGGGCGGGGCGCCGGGTCCTCGCAGCCCCGGCACGCGCGCCCGCATACCCGTCGGTCAACGTGTCGAGAAAGGCGATGACGTCGGCGATCTCCCCCGGAGTGAGCGCCGGAGGATCGCCCGGGCGCCGGTTCAACGGGGCATCGACGGTGTCGACGTTGCCGCGGTACCGCGGCGGCAGATCGTCGTACTTGATCACCCGCCCCTCGGCGTCGCGCGGATAGAAGCGGCCGGGATGCCGGTCGCGGTTGACATAGAAATCGAGCACCTGAGGCAGCGAGTGGAATGCACCGTTGTGGAAGAAGACATGCCGCAGCGCCACGTTGCGCAGGCTCGGCGTCAGGAACATGCCGCAGTACTGGCGCTCGGTGCGCATGTCGGTGCGATAGGGTCCGCAGATGCCGAGATCGAAATAGCGCGGATCGGAGTTCGCGGGAATCGCCGGATTGCGCGGCACTCCGAGCGCCTCGTACTGGAAATCGGTGAACAGCGGCGGCAGCCCATCGGCCGTCGGCTGGTCGAGATGGCAGGCCGCGCAGTTGCCCCGGGAGGGGTCGTTGAACAGCAGATAGCCCTCGATCTCGGCGCGGGTGAAGCGCGCCCTGCCCTCGAGCCACGCGTCGAACTTGCTCGTGAAGGGATGAAAGCTCGGGCTCTCGATCTCGAAGCGCCCGATCGCGAACATCGCCTCGTCGACCGCGAGCCGCGGATCCTCGAACACCGCGGCGCCGAAGAGCTGGCGAAACTGCGCGGCGTACGGTCCGCGGGCGAGCCGGGCGGCAATCCCGGCCGTCGATCCGCCGTCCATCTCCGCCGGGTTGTAGAGCGGGCCGTTGATCTGTTGCTCGAGGGTATCGGCGCGGCCGTCCCAGAAGAGCCCGCCCTGGGGCACGAGGCTCACCGCCGCCGCCGAGGGGGTGCGCGCGCTCTTCACCGCCCGGGAGCGTTGCGCGGCCCGAGCGGCCTGCCGGGAAAGCGGCACGAGCACCTCGGTGCCGCTCTCGATGTCCGGCCCGATCGTGAACGGGGGCTGGCGATACAGATACCGGAGCGAGGGCACCGCCCTCACCCCCGGGGTACTCAGGCGCGGACCGCCCCGTGCCACGGCGCCGCCGCCGCTCGGCCCGTAGGCGTACGCAGGATCATGGCAGCTCGCGCACGACAGGCGCCCGGAGGCCGACAGGCTCGGATCGAAGAAGAGCTTCCGCCCAAGGAGCGCGACGGCGGACAGCGGCGCAGCGGCGGGCAGGCGCAGGCGCACCGGGTGAGGATCGAACCCTCGCGAGAGCGCGAGCGCGGCGCGCGGCCGGGCGAGCCAGAGCCGCAGCGGCACCGGGCTCGAGAGCGCGAATGCCGCGGCCGCGAGGGCCGCGGCCGCGAGCAGCGCCCCCGTCGCCGCGCCCCATCGAGTCCCGCGCCGCAGCGTTCCTCCCGTCAATCGGTCGGTGACCGACTCAGTCCTTGTCGACCGGCTCGCCCGTGCGCGGGCTCAAAAAGAGCGGCGGGTCCGGGCGGCGGCGGGCGAAATCGAACAGGCTCACGATGCTGCCCGCGGTGGCATCGAAGGAGCCGCCCCCGAGGCGCTCCCCGTGCAGCCAGTTGTCCTCGATGAAGCGCACGACGGAGGCCTGCGAGATCGGGGTGTGACTCACGTAGTTCCTCCGGGCATACGGGGAGATCACGAGAAACGGGATGCGCGTGCCCGGCCCGCAGCGGCCGTTGACGGGCTTGCCGGCAAGCCCCGGCAGGCGCCTGCCGCGGCCGCAGACTCCCGGCCCATCGAGCTGATCGGCCTCGGGGTCCGCCGAGGAGTTGGTGGGCCGGGCGAATGCGTGGTCGTACCAGCCATCCGAGTCGTCCCAGGTGATGACGATGGCCGTGTCGCGCCACCCGGGCCGGCGCTCGAGAAAATTGACGACCTTGACGATCCAGGCCTGCTCATCGAGCGGGTCGGAGTAACCCGCGTGGCCGTCCTGGAAGCCGGGAGCCTTGAGGAACGACACGGCCGGGAAATTCCCCGCCTTGACCGCGGCGTAGAAGTCATCGACGTCGTACTCGTGATTGGCGGGGTCCAACGCCCCGTCCGCATCGTGCGTGTGCCCGATCGCCGCGACGGACGCCGGTCGCGCGTGGGTCGGATTGGCGGTGGACTTGAAGTACTGGAACCAGTTGTGATGGGGAATGTAGTCCTTCACCACCGCGTTGACGACGCCGGAGAACCTGCTGCGGCCGCAACCGCTCGAGTGGTTGGCGTTCCGCAGCGCGAGATCGAACCCGCCCATGAAGCCGCCCCAGCTCACGCGCGCCCGATCAAGCAGATCGCCGATGTTCCGGCCGAGCATCCGCACCTGGTCGGCCGTGCTCGAGCAGACATCGAAGGCCGGGTCGACGTCGCTCACGAGCGTGAGGCCGCCGGCGCCGTCGTGGATGTAGTAGTAGTGGTGCGTGCTGCGCACGAGCCGCACGCCGTTGGTCTGGCCGGACACGACCTCGAGCGCCCCCGGGGTGGAGGGGCCGTAGGTATCGGTGTACGCGCGGTCGCTCATGGCGAAGCGCTGCGCGTAGTTCCAGAGCGCGGTCACGGTGTTGCCGTCGTAATAGCCCATCACCTGCCCGCGGGTGCCGAACACTCCGGCGCCCCCGGGCGTGCCGCGTCCGGTGTGAAGCGGAAACAGATCGGCCCGGCCGCCGTCGTAGGCCTGCTGCTCGGCCGTGTAGCCGTGGTTCTGGTCGGCGGTCGCCGCCTGCGTGCGATCCAGGCGGAAGGGGTTGCTGGCCCCGGCGCCGTTGCGCGGATCGAGGTTCGGATTGCGCGTGAGCAGATGCCCGGCGAGCAGGTTATCGACGGCCGGCGTTCCGTGCGCGGGCGTGAAGCGCGGCTCGCCTGCGGGATTCGCCGCGCGGGGATAGGTCCCGAAGTAGTGATCGA
>JAKAZP010000374.1 GCA_021815905.1 Pseudomonadota bacterium
GGGATGGCGATGAGCGCGAGAACGAGGAGTCCGACGCTACTTCGCTGGCGATGCCGCGGTAGATCGGCGAGGAGCGCGACGGCAACGACCGTGAGGCAGACGCCGATCCATCCTGAGTTCGGGAAGAACACGCCGGCCGCATTCAACGGGGATTCCCACCCGATGAGTCCGATCGGTGGCAGCGCGGTGAGCGCGAGCGCGAGGAGCGCGCGCGGCCAAGTGGAGGCGAAGGACCAGGGGGTCGCAAGCAGCAGGCTCGCCCCGATCCACGCGCCGATGGCGAGCAGCGCGATGTGCGGCGCGGCGGTGCCCGCCGCGGAGCTCCAATAACCCTCGATCGCGCCGAGCACTGGCCATGAGCACTGCCCGTAATAGAGCAGCGCTGAGAGAAGCCGGGCGCGCCAACTGGGAGCGAGGGCGCACGCGAGCGGGAGGAGGATCGAGAATGCCGGCCCGATGAGGGGCATCTCCTTTAAGGGGCCTGTGCCGGAGTGCAGCCACGCGAATCCCGCGAGGCTGGCGATCGCCAGGCTGGCGAATGTATCCGTGGCAGTGCGGCGATTGAGTAGATAGCGGTTCAAGCAGTCACCCCGCGCTTCATCTGTGAATGATCGGTATAGGTTGGTCATGCGGGGCAGACGGCCCGTGGCTACGCCCACCGCAAATCCATCTGTCCGCCGCGGGCGGCGGTGCCGTTGCGCTCGAGCAGCGCGTGCTCCTCGAGGGCGATGCGCCGGCGGGCGATCTCGAGGTAAGCGGTTTGCGCTTCGATTCCGACGAAGCGCAGTCCCTCGCGCATCGCCGCCACACCGGTCGATCCGGACCCGGTGAACGGGTCGAGTACCGTGCCGCCTGGCGGCGTGACCAGGCGGCATAGATAGGTCATCAGTGCGGTGGGTTTGACGGTCGGGTGCGAATTTCCGTCGCCGCGGTCCGCGCGGCTCGCCTTCGCGCAGTAGAAGAACCGGGCCGCTGTGCCGGCGTCGAGTCGCCGAGCGCCCGGCCGCATCTTGAAACCCACCGCGCCGGTGTTCTCGCTTTTCGCGCTCGGTTCGTCGTTCCGCTCACGGCGCATCGCGCCGTAGACGCGCGAGGTCTTGAGCTCATTGCCGAGTTTGGCATCCGCGCATTGCCCCGGCGCTTCGGGAAAGGCGGCGAGAACCTCATCGCTGCCGTCATGGATGACGTTCGCCGGCCAGCGACCGAGGACCTCGGCGCGGGCGACGTTGTCGCGGCACCGGGCCGCGTGCGCAGCGGTGGAGTTCGGATCGTCCATCCAAGGACGAGCCCAACCGGGGTGCTTCGCGCCCACCGACCCTGCACGACAGTCTCCGCCTGCGAGTTTCTCGCTGGTCGGTACCCGGCACCCGTCGATATTGAGGACACCGGTTCCGTAGCGCGCAACGTTTGCCTCGAGCGTCCGCTCCGCGAGGGGCTTCCTCGCGAGCACGATCGGCTCATGCGCGGGCTTCAGCGCCGAGCCCCATCCCTGGCGCGCGCCGGTGAGGTTCTTCGACTTCGGGAACCCTGAGCCATAGAGCCAGAGGATCGAATCGCGGATCTCGAACCCTGCATCCTCGATCGCACACACCATTCGGTGCGCGGTACGGGTGCCGCCGAAGGCGAGCAGGTGTGCCCCCGGCTTCAAGACCCGCAGACACTCGCGCCAGAGCACGGGGTCATACGCGATTCCGGTCGCGTCCCACTCGAGTCCCATGAACCCGCGCATCACCGCGCCGCGTGTCGCGGCGCTGCGCCCGCCGGGGCGGGCCGAGGTGAGTTCGTAGGGTGGATCGGTGACGATGGCGTCGATCGCGTCGGTGGCGATCGCGCCGAGCAGATCGCGGCAGTCACCGAGATGGAGCGCGTACCTCGGGGGGCCGGCTGGTGCGTCAGGCGAGTCGTTCGACGACATAGCCTGAATCCGGCGACCAGCCGCGCACGGCGGCGACCTCTTCGACGCGCCGCCCGTCCTGGGTGCGGGTGATGAAGACCACGCGGTTGATGGCGGCAGCGATGATGGCCGGCTGCGGCTTCAGATCGTTGAGCGCGATGAGCTGCTCGATGCGCACGAGCGCATCCCGGGTGCTGTTCGCGTGCACCGTCGCCACCCCGCCAGGGTGACCGGTGTTCCACGCCATGAGCAGGTCATTCGCCGCGCCGTCGCGCACCTCGCCGACCACGATGCGCTTCGGCGTCAGACGCAGCGTCGCCTTCAAGAGCTGCTGCATGTTCCGCCCGCCGCGGCCGTCTTTCGTCGGCGCGGAGGTCAAGAGCTGCACCAGGTCCTCTACCGAGATCTGAAGCTCCGGCACGTCCTCGATCGTCACGACGCGGTCGGCGGGGAATTCCCGCGCGATGCAATCGAGGATCGCGTTCGTCAGGGTGCTCTTACCGCTCGCGGTGCCGCCGCAGACCAGGATGTTCTGCGATGCCTTGACGGCGGCGACGATCTCGCCGCGCTGGGCTTCGCTGAGGATGCCCTGAGCGATGTAATCCTCGAGCCTAAAAATCTTGACCGCCTTCTTGCGCAGCGCGAAGGTCGGCCGCGGCACGGTCGGGGGGATGATCCCGATGAATCGGGAGCCATCGATGGGGAAGGAGCCCTCGATGCTCGGATCGTCCTTGTGGACCGTGCTGTCCACGCCCTCGGCGACGGCATTGATGACGGCGAGCGCATTGGGCCGGCTCACGGTGCCGATGACGGGATTCCCGGCCCCGATCCTAGCGGCGCGCAGGGCACCGTCCGGGTTCAGCGTCACCTCGAAGACATCGGGGTCGATCAGCGCCGCGCGTAGCGCGGGGATCATGGATTCGCAGAGCGCGCGCATCTTGCGCAGCCAGTCGAGCGCCATGCCGGTATCGAGCTCGGACACCTGCCGGCGGATGAATTCGACGATCTTGGCCGTCGCCGGCACGAGTGCCGGATCGAGTCCGCTCACGAGGGAGCCCATCAGGTCCGCCCATGCCGCGATGAGTGCCTGTCCAGGCTTGGGGCAGCGCGAGACGGTGCGTTCGATCCACGCCGGCCAGTCCGTTGGCGGTGGCGGCTCTGCGGCGGGCGTCGCGTCGGGTGAAGGCGAGGATGCCCTGGCGGCGGCGCCGGCCTGTGTGCCGGGGAAGGGCGTGATGTTCATAGCCCTTCTCCCCGGCACGGGCCCTATCGACTGTGACAAGCCCCCGAAGGGAGGCGCGGAACGGTCGCAGTCGCTCAGGTCACATGGGGTGTCGGGGCGTAGCCCTGACCAAGGTGGGGCTGCGCCCCGCACGGGGTCGGGGCGAACGGAGCGTCAGCGGAGTGTG
>JAKAZP010000375.1 GCA_021815905.1 Pseudomonadota bacterium
CCGCCATGACCAACTGCGGCACGGTGGGCTGGGTGAGCGATGAGCGCGGCTATCGCTACGATCCGCTCGATCCCGCGACCGGCAGGCCCTGGCCCGCCCTGCCGCCCGAGTTCCTCGAGCTCGCGCGGGCCGCGGCCGCTCGCGCGGGCTTTGCCGAGTTCCGCCCCGAAGCTTGTCTCATCAACCGCTACGGGCCCGACGCCCGCATGTCACTGCATCAGGACCGCGACGAGCGCGACTTCGGTGCGCCCATTGTCTCGGTCTCGCTCGGCCTGACGGTCGGATTTCTCTGGGGCGGAAGCCACCGCTCGGACAGGCCCGAGCGAGTGATGCTCCATCACGGCGACGTCGTGGCCTGGGGTGGGAGCGCGCGCCTGAACTTCCACGGGGTGGCGCCGCTTGCCGATGGCCGACACGAGCGGCTCGGGCGTTGCCGCATCAATCTGACGTTCCGCCGGGCGCTCTGAGGCGAGGCGATGGCCGCCCGGCTCGATTCTCATTCTCGACATGACACGATAAATATATCGTAACACATTGATTAACAGAGCTTCGCAACTCGACTGGACGGCCATCACCGCGGCGCTCGACGCCGACGGGCACGCCGTGCTGCCCGGACTGCTCACCGCCGCCGAGTGCCAGGCGCTCGCCGCGCTCTACGCCGAGGAGACCCCTTTTCGAAGCCGCGTGCTCATGAGCCGTCACGGCTTCGGGCGGGGCGAGTATCAGTATCTCAAGTACCCGCTGCCGCCCCTGGTCGGCGCGCTGCGCGCGGCGCTCTACCCGCACCTCGCACCGCTTGCGAACGCCTGGGCCGGACGCCTGCGCGAGCCGCGCCGCTACCCGGGCGATCTCGAATCGTTTCTCGCGCGCTGCCATGCGGCCGGACAGTCGCGGCCCACGCCGCTCTTGCTGCGGTACGGAGCCGGGGACTACAACTGCCTGCACCAGGATCTCTACGGCGATTGGGTGTTTCCCCTGCAGCTGACCGTGTTGTTGTCGCGGCCAGGCCGCGACTTCACGGGCGGGGAGTTCGTTCTCACCGAGCAGCGCCCGCGCCGGCAATCCCGCGCCGAGGTGGTGCCGCTCGCGCTCGGCGATGCGGTGGTGTTCGCGGTGCATCATCGTCCGGTCGCCGGCACGCGCGGGGATTACCGCGTGAATCTGCGCCACGGCGTCAGCCGTCTGCGCTCGGGAGAGCGCTACACGCTCGGGATCATCTTCCACGACGCCGCGTGAGACCCGGGGGCTCGGGTCCGGGAACGGATGTTGCGCTCCCCCTGCGGATGGCAATCGAGAAGAGCCTGGCACCGAGGTGAAGCAGCGCGAGCGGAGCTCAGGCTCCGGGGCTCACGGCCGGTCTTCTCCCCTCCTCTGGGTGCTGTTCGCGCTCGGCGCTCTCGGCACGCACTTCGCGCACGCCCAGACGCCCTCGCCCCTGCAGGAGTGGCAGTACCCCGGGGGCATCACCCTCGAGCGGCTGTTCGAGCCGAAATCCCCGAAGTGGCGGGTCATCGCCGGGGCGGGCATGAGCCTGCACCCGGCCTACACCGGCTCGAGCGTGTATCTGCTCCAGGCCGGCCCCGCATTCAACATCCTCTACCGCGACATCGCATTCTTCTCCGCGGGCGAGGGGCTCGGCGTCAACATCGCCGAGGGCAGGCACTATCGCATCTCGCTCGCCCTCGGCCTCGACATGGGACGGCGGACCGAGAACGACATCGGACACCTCTACGGCCTGCGCGACATCGGCCGGGCGCCGTACTTCAAGCTCTCGGCCTCCTACGCGATCTCGAAACGCGTGCCGATCGTCCTGCGGGGCGACGTGCGCCGGATCGTGGGCGGCGCTTCGGGCTACATGGGCGACCTCGAGTTCTACCTGCCGGTGCCGGGCAGCTCGAGGAAGCTCGTGATGTTCGCCGGACCCTCCGTCACCTTCGCCGACGCGCGCCACATGCGCACGACCTTCGGCGTCACGCGGGCGCAGGCGGATGCGTCGGGTCTGCCGGTCTACCTCGCGCACGGCGGACTCGATGAGGCGGGGCTCGGATTCAGCGCCACCCGGTTCGTGACGCGGCACCTGCTCCTCAACATGGATGCGGCGGTGAACCACCTGTTCGGCAGCGCCGCGGCGAGCCCGATCACCCGGCGGCGGACCCAGGAGGTCGTGACCTTCACGGCCGCCTATCAGTGGTAGCGGGGGCTGCGGCGGGCGCGCGCCGTGGCGCGCGCGGATGCCGGCGACCGGCGGCGGCGCATCATGGCACCATCGGCGCTTTCATCGATTCCAACACCCGCGCGAGCTTGAAGCGGTGTCCCGGTGCCGCGCGGCACCCCATCTCACGAGCCCCGCCGCGGCCGCCCGGCGCGCGGCGGACATCCGGCAACCGGCGCAGATCGTGTCGGTCCGGCCCGACCGGGAATCGCGCGATCCGCGTGTTTGGTTGATGTAACATCACGACACTGAACCGCGGCTGAACCCGTGTCAGGTCGTGGCGACGGGCACGGATCCTGCGTTGACCCGGGTGTCACCGACGCGAAAGGTGCCGAGTATGGAGAGCAGCGACGAAAGCCTCGAGCAACTCGAGGCGCAGCTGACCGTGGTGCGCTGGCACCTCGATGCCGTGCAGCCCGACGGCGGCGACGGCAACCGGCGACACCTCGAGGGCGCCCGCGCCGCCTTCGAGCGCGCGACGGAGCTGCTCCCCCGCGCGACCCTTCTCGGCGGCCGCCGGGTCCGGATATTGATGGAGCTTTCCGAGCTTCGCGACCGCATGGCCGCTTTGGAGGAGAAATCGGGGACGAAGACTTGAGTCCGACCGCCGCGGATCAGTCGGGGGCCACGCTCGAGGAGCCGGCGGCGGCTGCGAGAGCCGCCTGCACCCTGCGCCCAAGGTCACGCTCGGTGTAGGGCTTCGGCAGCAGGTCGACGCCGGGATCGAGCCGCCCGTGGTGCACGATGGCGTTGCGCGCATAGCCGGTGGTGAAGAGCACCTGCGTGGCGGCCGAGCGGCGCTTGACCTCGCTCGCGAGCTGACGGCCGTTCATGCCATTCGGCAGTCCCACGTCCGTGAACAGCAGGTCCACGTGGGGATTCTGCTCGAGCATCGTGAGCGCCGCGTACGCATCCGGGGCCGCGAGCACGTTGTACCCGAGGCCGCTCAGCATCTCCACCGCGAAGGTGCGCACGTCCGTGTCGTCCTCGACGACCAGGACGGTCGCGGCCCTGGGCTGATCGACGGGAGTCGGGTGCTCGGGCGCCGAACAGCAGGAATTC
>JAKAZP010000376.1 GCA_021815905.1 Pseudomonadota bacterium
GGTCGATCTGGCGGAGTCCGCGGAGCAGGCGATCGAGTACCTGCAGAACCATCGCCCGGACGCGATCTTCATGGATCACCTCATGCCGGGCATGGACGGCCTGCAGGCGGTGCAGGCGATCAAGGGGAATCCGCGAACGGCGACGATTCCGATCATGATGTACACCTCGCAGGAAGGCGAGGTCTATCTCGGCCAGGCGCGCGCGCTCGGGGCCGTGGGCGTGCTGCCGAAGCAGATCGCGCCGGCCGACGTATCGAAAGTGCTCTATCAGCTGCATCTGGTGGCCGACCGGCGCTCGGAGGCGCAATCGACCTTCCGTCCCGTCGAGCTCGGGCGCGCGCCCGAGTCCTCGCGGCCGGGATGGCCGCGCGTCGCTCCCAACACTCAACAGGCGCACGGCTCCGACACCTCGAGGACGCCGGGACCGGCCGCCTCGGCCGCGCGCACGGCGCCCCTTGCGCCGGTCGCCTCCGCCCGTGCCGCGGGGCCCGATCAACCGCTGCGCGAGCAGATCGCGGAGCTGCGCCGCGCGCTCACCGCGAGCCAGGAGGCGCAGACCGAGCGCATGCTGGAGGAAGTGCGCGCTCTCGGCCGATCGCCGCGACAGCCCGTCGGCACCCGGCCCTGGGTCGCCGCCCTCGCCGCGGCCGCGGTGGTCGTGGCGGCGGCGACGGCGTCGCTCTGGTGGCGCGAGCGCGCGCAGCTCACCTCCGCGAGCGCCGAGCTGGCGCTCCTTCGCCAGGCGATCGCGGCGCGTGCGACCGCCGCCACCGCGGGCGCGCGCGCCGCGGCGGCCACTCCCGCCTCCTCCGGCTTCGCGTCCCGGCCGCTCGTGCTCGAGGTCCCCTACGGCGCCGAGGCGCTCGCGGGTCGGCGGCTCCGGGCCATCCGCGCCCTGCTTCACCGCCTGGCCGCCGATCACGTCAGCGGCACCGTCAGCATCCGCACCTATGCCGGCCGCTTCTGCCTCGACGGCGATCCGGTCAAGGGCTACGCCATGGCGCCGCCGGGCTCGCCCTTCTCGCAGTGCGCCGTGGTCGGCAATCCGGCGTTCGACGCGCTGCCTCCCGAGCAGCGCATGCCGATCGCGCTCGCCGATCTCATCGGTGCGATACGCAACTCGACCCACGGCACACTGGACGTTCAAACCGCCATCGGCGATCCTTCGAGCCTGCGCGTTCCGTATCCCCCCATTACCGACGAGCTGACGGCAGGCGAATGGAACAAGGCCGGCAGGGCCAACAATCGGATCGAGATCCGGGTGCGCTGAGCGAGCGGTTCCAGCCTCCCCGGTGGCTGCGCAGCCGGCACCTGCAATCGATGCTCGCCAGCACGTCCGTCCGGCGCGGGCCGATCGCGCGCCGCGCGCGTCCCCTGGTCGCGGCTCAGCGGGAGATGCTGCTCGAGTGCGGCGACGGCGTGCGACTGCAGTGCTTCCACTCGCGACCGCCCGCCGGCCACGGCTTCCCGGTGGTGCTGCTGCACGGCTGGGAAGGCAGCGCCGATTCGCTCTATGTCCTGTCCCTGGGGCAGCAGCTGTTCGAGCACGGCTTCGAGGTGCTGCGGCTCAATCTGCGGGATCATGGCGACACGCATCACCTCAACCGCGAGTTGTTTCACTCGTGCCTGCTGCCGGAAGTGATCGGCGCGATGCGCGCGATCCAAGCGGCCCTCGGCGGCCGCCCGCTCCAGCTGGCGGGATTCTCGCTCGGAGGCAACTTCATGCTGCGCGTCGGCGCGCAGGCGCGGGCGGCCGGACTCGACCTCGCGAGGATCGTGGCCGTGTCACCGGTGCTCGATCCGGCCGGGACGCTCGCGGCGCTCGAGAGCGGTTTCGCCGGCTACCCGATCTACTTCGTCCGCAAGTGGTGGCGGTCGCTGCGCAAGAAGCAGGCGGCCTGGCCGGGTGACTACGACTTCTCCGATCTGTTCGGCGTGCGCGATCTGCGCCGCCTCACCGCCGAGCTCATCCAGCGGTTCACCCGGTTCGCCAGCCTCGAGGAGTATCTCGACGGCTACTCGGTGACCGGCCCCCGTCTCGCGCAGATCGAGGTGCCGACCACGATCATCACCTCGCTCGATGACCCGATCATTCCCGCCGCGGGGCTCGAGCGCCTCGCGCGCCCGGCGCCGCTCAGGATCGCACTGACGCGCTTCGGCGGTCACTGCGGCTTTCTCGAGCGTCTGACGGGTCCGACCTGGGTGGAGCGGCGGATTCTCGCGGAGCTCGCCACCTTCGACGAGCCCGAGGGTCCCGCCCCGAAGGACCGGCGCGCAGAGAGCGGGCTCGCGGCGGCGATGCCCTAGGCTGCGCCTGCGGGCAGGTCGCGCTCGCGACGCTCCTCGAAGCGCAGGATCGGCTCTGTGCCGGTGACCGTCACCTCGCCGTCGACGACGGCGCCTCGGGCGATGGCGACACTGTGCGCGACGATGTCCGCGCGGATGACGGCCGAGGGGCCGATCTCGAGCTTGCCGGCGACCACCAGCCGCCCGACGAAGCGGCCGGCGATCACCGCCTCCGCCGCGTGCACTTCGCCTTCCCACTGTGCCTCGCGCGCGAGGCTGAGCGCGCCGCCGACGCGTCCGTCGCCGCGGATCGAGCCGCACAGGAGCAGCGCTCCCTCGGTCTCGAAATCGCCCGCGAGCCGGCAGCCCGGCGCCACGAAGGTGGCCGAGGGGCCGATGCGATCGAGCAGGCGGCGCTTGGGGGCGGTGATCATCAGACAATAATAGGGCCGGGCGGCGGCGCGGATGTCGATGCGGTTCACGCTCGCGCGCGGCGCCGGGAGCCGCTGACCGCCGCCGCCCGCAACTGTCGGCCCGAAGTCCGAACCTGACAAATCCTGTCACCGCCCGCGCCCCTGCATCGCTCCATAACCGCCTGATTTTGCTGGGAGTACCGCCTGGCACAGCCTTTGCTCCAGTCGGATCGTGCGGCGGAGCCTCCAAGCCCGCCGCCTCGACAAGCGAACAACTTCCCCGGTGTTCGCGCTCTTGCGCGCCGCGATGCGACTTCCCCCGCTCGCGGCGTCTTTTTTTATTCAGCTCGGCACGGCGATGTCGAGCTCGCCCGAGCGGCGCTCGGCGTTGAGATCCACGGCTCCGGAGTACCGGCGCGGCGAGCAGAGGCTCGACTTCCAGGGCAGAATGTTCGCGGTCGATCGCCCGGATCGCGCGGCACGGATCGCCGCCGCGCGCCCCGAGCCGGAATTCCTGTCGCGGAAAGGGTAGCGAGGAGGGCATGACAGCGAACGCCTCGA
>JAKAZP010000008.1:0-6124 GCA_021815905.1 Pseudomonadota bacterium
AGGATGCCCGGACGGCCGCCGATCACTCCATCGCCGAAGCGCGGGGCCGCCCCATCGCGCACGGTGGCGACATCGCCCAGCCGGACCGGCACGCCGTTTCGCGTCGCAAGCAACGCCTGCGACAGAGCCCGTGAGGTCGCGCCCGGCGCCTGCGCGCGCACCACGATGCGCTGCGAGCCGGTCTCGATGTAGCCGCCGCCGATGAGCTCGGTGGCGCGGCGGGTGGCGCGCATCACCCCATCCAGGGTCAACCCGTCCGCCTCCAGCTTCTGAGGATCGACGATCACCTGGCGCTCACGCTCGGCGCCGCCGTAGAGCATCACCTGCGCGACGCCGGGGACCGCGAGGATCTGCGGCTCGATTTCCCAGCGCGCGAGTCCGCGCAGCTCGACGGGCGTCAGCCGGTCGCTCGTGAAGCCGAAGTGCTCCAGATACTGCATCGACGAGGAGAGCGGCGAGAGCAGCGGCGGACCCACACCGGCGGGCAGGATCGCCGCGGCGCCCGCCAGGCGCTCCGTGACCACCTGACGCTGCCGATACGGATTGCCGCGGCGCTTGAACACCACGTAGATCGCCGACAGGCCCTGGATCGACTTCGAGCGCACGGTCTCGACGCCATCGGTACCCGCCAGCAGCCCTTCCAGCGGTCGTGTGACCAGGGACTCGACCTGCTGCGCATCGAGCCCGGGCGCCTCGGTCTGCACCGTGACGTGCGGCGGCGCGAAATTCGGGAACACGTCGAAGCGCGCATGCAGCAGCGCGCCGAAACTCAACACCCCGACCAGCAGCGACAGCGCGGCGACGATGCGCGGGTGCGCGAGCGACGCGCGAACGACGGCGCTCAGCATCAGTCGGTGTCGCCTGAGAGTCTGCCCAGCCCCTGCATCGACCAGAGCGCGGCCGCGCCGCGAACGACGATGCGATCATCGGCGTGGAGCCCGGCCACGAGCCAGCCCTTGCCCACCCGCTGCAGGAGCGTCACGGAAAGTGGCGCGAACGTCCGTGCGCCGCCCGGGGATCCGTCGGGCAGCAGCCGGTAGACGTAGGAGCCCCTGACGCCGTAGAGCAAGGCTCCATCGGGCACGACGCGCCCGTCGAAGTCGCTCCCTTCCAGCATCACGGGCAACTGCGCGCCCGGTCCGAGGCCTCGCGGGGGATGCGAGATCTGCAGCAGCAGGCCGACGCTCTGCAGGGGCGCCGCCGCCTGCGACAGAGGGCCGAGCACACGTGCGGGCACCTCGATGCCGTCGACATCGACCAGCGCCTCCTTCGGCATCGCCCCGAGGCTGTGGCGCCCCGGCAGATCGGCGCGAAGGAGCAGCTCACGACCCGCGGCGAGCTGTCCGATCAGGCTCGCACGCCGCGCCGCGCCGAGATGCGCGAGCGGGCCCCAGCTCAGCCGGAACTGCGCCTGCGCCTGGCGTACGCGAACCTGCGCCTGCGTCTCCATCGCCTCGGCCGCCTGCAGCGCCTTCAGCGACGTGTTGGCGCCGCGATACAGGCCCTCGAGTCGCGCGCTCTCCGCCGCGGCCGCCCGGGCGGCGGCCCGGGAGGAATCGAGCCGGCCTTGATCGGCCACCAGCTTCGCAGGGTCGAGGACCCGCCCGTAGGCCTCGATGCGCTGCGGCAGCACGGCCCGAGGCGCCGCGGCAACCGCAATGCCGATCGCGCGCCGCTGTTCGGCGCTCAGCGTCGGCAGCGCAGTGCCCGCGCGAGCCGCGTCCGGCGGTTGAGCCCGGCTGATGTTGGCGGCGCGCCCGGGGGCGCACAGCAGCAGGGCCAAGGTCGGTGGCAGCAGGTACTTCAGCGGCGTCATCGGCGGACTCCGGCGCTGCATCCTCGGCGGCCGAAATCGCGCCCGAAGCCAACGGACGGCGCCGCGACATTCTGGTATGACATCCCCCATCCCTCGACAGTATAGTTGCTGGATGCTCATCCGGGCGAAGTCGGAGGTCGGATCGAGATTGGCCACCGGACCTGTCTCGCGCATGACACATACCGCCCGCGGCTGTCTGATCCTGCTGTGCGCGGGCGCCCTCGCCGCCTGCGCCCATTTTCGCCCGAAGCCTCTGTCCGCGGCCGCGAGCATCGCAAGCTTCGATTCGCGCTCGCTCGAGACGCCCGCCCTGCGCGCCTTTCTGAGCGCCAATCGCGTCGCGCCGCCGGCGCGGGGCGCGGCCTGGGACCTCAAGGCGCTGACGCTCGCGGCTTTCTATTATCAGCCTACGCTCGCCGAAGCGCGTGAGCGGCTGCTCGCCGCGCAGGCGGCACGCCTCAGCGCGGGCGAGCGGCCGAACCCCTCGCTCTCGATCACTCCCGCTCACGATGCGGCCGTTCCGGGCGCGGTGAGCCCCTGGATCGTGCCGCTCTCCTTCGACTGGCCCATCGAGACCGCCGGACGACGCGGCGACCGCCTCGCGCAGGCTCGGCATCTCGCCGCGGCCAGTCGCTGGGATCTCGTCGGCACGGTCTGGCGGGTGCGCGGCCGGGTCCGCGCGGCGCTCCTCGGGGTCTATGCCGCGCGCCACTCCGTTGCGCTTCTCGGGCGGGAAGAGTCGACGCGGCAGAAAGTCGTCCGTCTGCTCGAAGCTCAGTTCACGGCAGGGAATGTCTCGAGTTATGAAGTGGCGCAGGCGCGCATCGCGTTGAATCGCGCGACGCTCGAGCGAGAGGCCGCAGCGGGTGAGCTCCGGCAGTCGCTCATCGCCCTCGCAAGCGCCCTCGGAATGCCACCGCACGCTCTCGAGGGCATACGCCTCGCGTTCGGCGATCCGCGGGCTTTCCCCTCGCGGCTCACCCGGCCCGAGGTGCGGCAACGGGCCCTGCTCGCGCGCGCCGACGTCCGGGCGGCCCTCGAGCGTTACGCCGCGAGTCAGTCGGCCCTGCGGCTGCAGGTGGCGCGTCAGTGGCCTGACATTCATCTTGGACCCGGCTTCGCCTGGAACGCGCAGCTCGCGGATGACCAGCAATGGAAGCTCGGGCTTTCACTGCCGCTGCCCGTCCTCAATCACAATCAAGGTCCCATCGCTGAAGCCAGGGCGCGGCGCGCGCTCGCCGCCGCTCACTTCCTCACCGTGCAGGCCGCCGCCATCGGTCAGATCGATGGAGCGCTCGCCGCGTACGACTCGGCCCGCGCGCAGCTCGCGACGGCTGACTCCCTCCTCGGCAGCCTCGAGCACGAGCTGCGCTCCATCGAGGCGCAGGTCACGGCCGGCGAGTTGCAACCGCTCGATGCGGACAACGCCCGCCTCGCCTACGAGGCCGGCGCGCGCAACCGGCTCGACGCGCTGGTGAGCGCGCAGCAGGCGCTGGGCCGACTCGAGGATGCCCTTCAAAGTCCGCTCACGCTGCCGGCCGCCACGGTCGACGCGGGTCGGCGCGCGAACGACGCGGGAGCCCCGGGACCCTGAGGCTCCCGAGTCGCCGGCACGGACACCTCCGGCAGCTTCGATCTCCGCTCGTGCGGGCCGGCGGCGGCGGCGGCGGCCGATACGGGATTGTACGCATCGCAGGCGGACACCCCTCGAGGCAGACTGATGGCTGCGGTCGGCACTCGATCAGCGCACATCGGCTGCTCGCTCGAAAGCGTCGTCTGCCATGGCGTCGCGAAGAGGCCCGTGATCATGAGCGCTGCGCGCATTCCCGAGCCAGTCATGCAGGTTCGAGGCCTCGGCAAGACCTACCGCCTGGGCGAGGTCGAAGTGACCGCGCTGCGCGGAATCGACCTGGAGTTGCAGGGCGGGGAGTTCGTCGTGATCCTCGGGGCCTCGGGCAGCGGCAAGTCGACGCTGCTCAACATACTCGGGGGCCTCGACACCCCGACCGAGGGGGAGGTGCGCTACCGGGATCACGTCCTCTCCGGCGCCAATGACCGCGCCCTGACTCGCTATCGGCGCGAGCACGTCGGCTTCGTGTTCCAGTTCTTCAATCTGCTGCCGAGTCTGACTGCGCTCGAAAACGTGGAGCTCGTCACCGAGATCGCCGCGAACGCGCTCTCGGCGCGCGAGATGCTCGAGCGCGTCGGACTCGCGGACCGGCTCCAGCATTTCCCGTCCCAGCTCTCGGGAGGCGAGCAACAGCGCGTCGCGATCGCCCGCGCCCTCGCCAAGCGCCCGGATGTGCTCTTTTGCGACGAGCCGACGGGCTCGCTCGATTACCCGACCGGCAAGCGGGTTCTTCAGGTGCTGGAGCAGGCCAATCGCGAGCTCGGAACGCTGGTCGTCGTCATCACTCACAACGCGGCCATCGCCGCAATGGCGAACCGCGTCGTGCGCCTGAGCAGCGGCTCCATCGCCGAAGTGCGGGTCAATCCCAGCCAGGCGTCCGCGGAGGCGATTTCCTGGTGAGTCGCCTGCATCGAGCGCTGTTGCGCGACCTCTGGCACCTGCGCGGGCAGGTGATCGCGACGGCGCTGGTCGTGAGCGTCGGCATCGGCGCGTTCGTCACCATGCTGAGCACCTATCAGTCGTTGGTGAGGGCGCGCGCGGAGTATTACTCGACCTATCGGTTCGCGGACGTGTTCGCCGGCCTGAAGCGCGCGCCGGACTCCCTGGCCGGCAGCCTGCGGCTCATTCCCGGAGTCGCGGACGTGCAGACCCGGGTGGCCGAGGACGTCCTGCTGAGCGTACCCGGGCTCGAGGAGCCGGCGAGCGCGCGGCTCATCTCGCTTCCGGGCGCCGGCTCGGAAAGTGAGAGTCTCAATCGTCTCCACCTCGCCTCCGGCCGATATCCCGCGGCGCGCAGCCACGATGAGGTCGTGGCCAGCGAGACCTTCGCTCGCGCAAACGGCCTCAGCGTCGGAACCCGGATCGGAGCGATCCTCAACGGGCGATGGAAGCTGCTCCGGATCGTCGGACTCGCCTTCTCGCCCGAGTATGTCTACGAAGTCGGTCCGGGAATGGTCGTGCCGGACAACCGACGCTTCGGCGTCCTGTGGATGAATGCGGAAGGCCTCGCGAGCGCATTCAACATGAAGGGAGCCTTCGACGATGTGAGCCTGCTGCTCGTCCGAGGGGCCTCCTCGGGCGATGTGATCGACGCCGTCGACCGCCTGCTGGCCCCGTACGGAGGCTACAAGGCGTTCGACCGCGCCGATCAGCCATCCAACCGGTTCCTGACCGACGAGCTCGGCGAGATCGAGGTGAGTGCAACGTATATTCCGGCCATCTTTCTCGCCGTCGCCGTATTCCTGGTCTATACGCTGCTCGCCAGGCTGATCACGGTGCAGCGCAGCCAGATCGCCCTGCTGAAGTCCTTCGGCTATTCCGACACGCGCATCGGACTGCATTACCTCGAGTTCGCGCTGCTCATCGTCGCTCTCGGCGTGATGGCAGGCCTCGCGCTCGGCGCCTATTTCGGCGAGGGCCTGATCGGGGTCTACCGGCAATATTTTCACTTTCCCGCGTTGCGGTACCGCCTCGGCCCCTCCCTCGTTCTCGTCGCGGTAGCGGTCGCGCTCGCCGCCGCCGTCGGGGGCTCGCTCACGGCGGTCCAGCGGGTCATCCGGCTTGCGCCCGCCGAGGCGATGCGCCCGGCCCCGCCGCGAAGCTTTCGCCGAGGCGTGCTCGATCGGTCGGGCCTCATGCGCCGGCTCGATACGGTGACGAAAGCCATTCTGAGGAATCTCACCCGCCACCCGTGGCGGGCGGCGCTTTCCTTCCTCGGGATCGCGGCTGCCGTCGCGACCGTCGTCGTGGGGCGCTTCATGTTCGATGCCGTGAATGCGCTGATGACGGTGCACTTCGACGCCGCGGACCGCGCCGACGTCACGGTGACATTCAACGACATCCGCTCGCGGGGGGCGGCGACGAGTTTGAGGGAGCTGCCGGGCGTGCTGCGCGTCGAGCCCTTCCGTGCGATGCCGGCGCTGATTCGCGCCGGCCACCGGGAGGAGCGCGCATCCATTCTCGCGTTGCCGCCGTCGGGCACGCTCCGCCAGCTGGTCGATGCCCGAAGAAGGCGGATCCCGCTGCCACCCGGGGGCCTGGTGTTGACCCGCAAGCTGGCACGGATGCTCGCGGTCCGCGAAGGCGATCACGTCCTCGTGGAGCAGCTCGACGGCCGACGAAGGCAGTTCACCACCTCCGTCGTCCGGCTCTCGGACGAACCGATCGGCGTGAGCGGC
>JAKAZP010000008.1:6134-16322 GCA_021815905.1 Pseudomonadota bacterium
CCCGCGCAGGAAGCCTCGGCGAGGATGCACCCCTCTCGGGCGCGCTCCTGCAGGTGGACAAGAGCCGCGAGCCGGCGCTCTACGCCGCGCTGAAGCAGACTCCGGCCATCGCCGCGGTATCGATTCGCTCGGCGACTCTTGAAACGATCCGGGAGATCATGAATCGCAGCTTCATCCTCATGACCATCGTGATGACCGGCTTCGGCATCGTGCTCGTCGCCGGAGTGGTCTACAACAGCGTGAGGATCTCCCTCTCGGAGCGAGGCAACGAGCTCGCAAGCCTGCGCGTCCTGGGATTCACGCGCGGGGAGGTGGGGCAGCTTCTGCTCGGAGAGCAGGCGCTGTTGACACTCCTTGCGATTCCGGCAGGGTGTGCGCTCGGCGCCCTGATCTGCAGGCTGCTCGTTCCCGCGTTCGACCGCGAGCTCTTTCGACTGCCATTCACTCTGACGCGCGCGACCTTCGGGTTCGCATCCCTCGTGACGGTAGGGTCCGCCGCCCTGGCGGGCTGCATCGTCGCCGCTCGCGTCAGCCGCCTCGACCTGATCGCCGTGCTCAAGGCGCGGGAGTAGCCATTGAGACTCACACGCGGAACGCTGTTGATCGGGATCGCCGCCGCGGCCGTAATCACCCTCTCGGTGATCGCGTTGAGACCGCGGCCCGTCGCCGTCGAGGTGGGAATGGCTCATTTCGGGCCGCTACAGGTCACGGAGGAAGACCAGGCCGAGACCCGCTCGCATGACCGGTACGTCGTGGCGGCGCCCGTGGCCGGACGGCTGCTTCGCGTTCTGCTTCGGGATGGCGACACGCTCGAGAAGGGGCAGCCCGTCGCCACGCTCGCTCCGGTGCCCCTCAGCGCGCGGGAGCGGGAGGAATCCACCTCCCGAGTCGATGCGGCCGTGGCGGCCGAGCGCGCGGCCCGGGCGCAGCTGGAGCATGCGCTCGAGGACCTGGCGCAGGCGCGCCGAGAAGAAGCCCGGCTGCGGCCGCTCATCGCGCGCGGCTCGGCCTCGACACAGGCGCTCGAGCAGGCACGCTCCGCGGTGGATACGCTCGGCCTGGAAGTCACCGCGGCACGTAACCGTGTCGCATCTGCCGCAGCGGAATTGCGGGGAGCGCGCGCGGCGCTGGCATCGGCACCGGAGGGTCGCTCCGGGAGCGAGCCGATTCTCACCATCCGCTCACCCGCCGCAGGGAAAGTCCTCCGCGTGCTCGAGCCGAGCGAGCGGGTGATCCCCTCGGGAACCCCGATCCTGGTCATCGGCGACCTCGCGCACCTCGAGGTGGTCATGGAAATGCTCTCCTCCCAGGCGGTGCGCGTCTCCCCGGGAATGCCGGCGCTCCTGCTCGGATGGGGCGGCGCTCACCCGCTGCGTGCCCGTGTACGGCGGGTCGAGCCGTACGCGTTCACCAAGATCTCGGCGCTCGGCGTGGAGGAGAAGCGGACGAACGTCATCCTGGACTTCGTCGACCCGCCGGGCTCGCTGGGAGACGGATACCGCGCGATCGCGCGGATCATCATCTGGAGCCGTCCTCACGTTCTACAGGTCCCGCTGTCCGCGCTGTTCCGCTGCGGCTCCGGCTGGTGCGTATTCGCTCTCGATCGCGCGCGGGCGAGATTGCGCCACATCACGGTCGGACACCGGAGCGAGGAGGCCGTGGAGGTGCTTTCCGGTCTCGAGGACGGCGAGAAAGTCATCAGACATCCGCCCAACGGGCTCGTCGACGGAGCCCGGGTTTCGGTGCAGTAGTTTCGACCGAGGCCGGTTGCAACTGCGTATTTACGTCCGGCCTCCATTGACCGGCATCTCCGGCGCGACATCCGCGCATCGCCGAAGCCTGCCAGGCCGTGGTGCAGCGCGACGGCAAATATTTCTCGTGTTCTCACGCACTGTCGCGCACGTCAGTCGCAACGGACACGACGTCACGGTCGATTTCAAGGACAGCGCCACCCGCAGCGCTCGCGAGCACGGGCTCATCCCGCGAGTTCGCTCGCCATCCCGACCGGGCTCAGCCTCGGCCGCCGGGAGCGGCGCCGCGGCACGGCCTTTGCGTCCGCTTGCATCGGCCGTGAGCGGTCCCAGCGGGGAAGCGCGCGCTAGCGTCCCAGCAGGTTGCCCGGCGTCGGCGGCAGGCGCGGCATGGTCTGCCTGGGGAAAGGACCCGTGAGCGACTTCAGAAACGCGGTGATGTCACTCACCTGCGCGTCCGTCAGCGTGCGATCGAGCTGCGCCGAGGCCATGACCCGCACCGCCTCCGGCAGCGTTTTCACCGAGCCGTTGTGCATGTAGGGCGCCGTGTAGAGGAGATTGCGCAGGCCGGGGACCCGCCACACGTTCCTGTCGGCCGGATTGTGCGTCACCTCGTAACGCCCCGGGTCTTTCATGAGGTCGTACTTCGCCACGTACGGGCTCTTGGGATAGACCGGGAACTTCATGAAGAATCCCTGACCCATCGGCAGCGGTGGCCCGCTGAAGTTCGGCCCCTGGTGGCAACCGGCGCACCCGACGGCGGCAAACTCGTTCATGCCGCGAATCTGCTGCGCCGTGAGCGCCTTGCGGTCACCCTGCACGTACCGATCGTAGGCGCTGCCGGGAGTGATGAGCGTGCGCTCATAGGCGGCGATCGCCTTCGCGGCGTTGTCCATCGTCACGACATCTCCGGAGCCGAAGGCCTGCTCGAAATACGGCTTGTAGCCCGGGATGAGCCGGATCCGGTCGATCTCCGCCTCGAGGTTCTTCATCCCCATTTCGATGGGGTTGGCCGGCGGGCCCTTGGCCTGATCCTCCAAGGTCGCCGCTCTACCGTCCCAGAACTGCACCGAGAGAAATGCCGCATTGAACACGGTCGGAGCGTTACGTCCTCCCCGCTGCGCCTCGACGCCGATGGACACCGGGCGATGATCGTCGCCCCCTTCCATGATGTTGTGGCACGAGAAGCAGGACACCGTGCCCGTCGAGGACAGGCGCGGATCGAAGAACAGCATCTTCCCGAGACGAACCTTTGCCGGTGTCGTCGGATTGTCGGCCGGAGCCGGGGCCACGGTCGGCAGCGCCTGCCACTGGACCGCGGTCTGGGCGGCAGCGACGCCGCTTGCCAGCACGCCCGCAACGAGCATGACGCGTATGGGGAACTCTCTCATGATCTTGCCCTCTCGGATGCGGAACACCGCTCTCGCCAAGCGCTTGCACGGGGCATCGCCTGGCCGCCGGATCCTTCTACCCCGATGACGGCAAGCGGGCGATTCGGACAGATACCTAGCGAGGTTTCGCCCGGGCCCGCCTCATGATCAGTGACCTTCACTTGCGCTAGGTAGATTCGCGGATGGCGGATCGGGGCGGCAAGCACGAGCATGCTCGCGGTACGAGCGACCGGATGTTGGAGGTGTCATGGGTACGTGTCATATGAAAGTCAGCGCGATCGCCGCGAGCTTCCTGATGATGGGTTGCGCCGCCGGCATGGCGCAGGCCGCCGGCGGCCAGCGCCCGGGGAGCGCACCGAGCCACAGTCGTGTCACCAGCGGTTCGCGGCTGCAGGATCGGGATCGACTGTCGACCCAAAGCATGGACCGCCTGCACGACCGCACGCAGGACCGCCTGCACGATCGGGACCAGGATCGGCTGCGGGATCGGGATCAGGATCGCATCTACGGTGGAAATCTCATGAGCGCCGCCGAGCGCACCCGGTACGAGCAGCGACTGCATTCGCTCGCCACCGAGCAGGAGCGCGTGCAGTACCGCATGCAGCAGCAGCATGAGATGCAGCTGCGCGCCGAGCAGCGCGGCGTGACGCTGCGCCCGGCGCCGACGGAGGCGCGAGTCAGAACCGAAGAGCAGCAAAGACAGCGTGAACGGGAGCAGATCTACGGCTATTCGATGATGACGCCGGCCGAGGTGGGCCACTACGAGCAGCAGATGCGCAACGCCCGAACCGAGCAGGAGCGCGCGCGGATCAGCGCGCAGCACCGCAAGCTCATGCAGGAGCGGGCCCGCGAGCGCGGCGAGGCTCCTCCCAAGTAGGGAGGGCGAGATCCAACAGCGCCGCGGCGGGGGCGACGATCAGGCGGACGACCGCCGTCCGCGGATCATCCGCCGCCACTGCCGGCTGCGCGCCGCCTGAAGCCTCGGTCGCCGTTGGCGCGACTCATGCCCGCATGCGGCCTTCGGCGGGCCGCCTGAGCTTCGCGGCCGCGCTCGACACCCGCGGCGCCGGCGTGCCGCGGCCGATCGCGTAATAACGGATGCCCTCGCGGGCGAGGTGGGCGGGATCGTACAGGTTGCGCCCGTCGAAGATGACCGGCTCGCCGAGTGCGCTCCGGATCGCGGCGAAGTCGGGGCTCCGGAACTCCGGCCATTCGGTCACGATCGCGAGCGCATCGGCCCCTTCGAGCGCCTCCATCGCCGAGGCGCACAGCTCGAGCCCCGCGCGCTTGCCGTAGAGCCGCTGGGCCTCACGCTGCGCGGCCGGATCGTAAGCGCGCACGGCCGCCCCCGCGGCCCACAGGCTCTCGAGCAGCACGCGGCTCGCCGCCTCGCGCATGTCATCGGTATTGGGCTTGAATGCGAGGCCCCAGACGGCGATGGTCCTCCCGGCGAGATCACCGAAGTGCGCCTCCATCTTCTCGAACAGCCGCCGCTTCTGCCGCTCGTTGACCTCCTCGACCGCCTGCAGAATCGCCGTTCCACAACCGGCATCGGCGGCCGAGCGCACCAGCGCCTTGACGTCCTTCGGGAAGCAGGAGCCGCCGTAGCCGATGCCCGGGTAGATGAACGCGTAGCCGATGCGCGGATCGGACCCTATTCCGTGCCTGACGCTCTCGATGTCCGCGCCCACTTCCTCGGCCAGGTTCGCCAGCTCGTTCATGAAGCTGATGCGCGTGGCGAGCATGGCGTTGGCCGCGTACTTGGTGAGCTCCGAGGAGCGTACGTCCATCACGATCAGGCGATCGTGGTTGCGGTTGAACGGCTCATAGAGCGCCCGCATGAGCTGCGCGGCGCGTTCGCTGTCGGCCCCGACGACGATCCGATCGGGCTTCATGAAGTCGGCGATGGCCGCGCCCTCCTTCAGGAATTCAGGATTCGAGACCGTGTCGTGCTCGACGGTCACCGCGCGCAGCGCCAGGGCGGAACGCAGCGCCGTCCGCACCCGATCGCTCGTGCCGACCGGGACGGTCGACTTGACGATCACCACCTTGTACTCGCCCATGTGCTCGCCGATCGTGCGGGCGACGGCGAGCACGTGGCGCAGGTCCGCGGACCCGTCCTCATCCGGCGGGGTGCCGACGGCGATGAGCTGGAAAAGACCATGCGCGACCCCGAGGGCGGCGTCGAGGGTGAACGTCAGTCGCCCGGCGGCGAGGTTGCGCGCAACGATCGGCGCCAGCCCCGGCTCGTGGATCGGCACCTCGCCGCGACGCAGCATCTCGACCTTGCGCTCGTCCACATCGACGCACACCACGTCGTTGCCGGCGTCCGCGAGGCAGGCCGCCGTGACGAGACCGACATAACCCGAGCCAAACACAGTGACTTTCATGTTGCTTCCTGATCTACGTGAGTGGATGGAGACCGGCGGGACGCAATCGTCCGGCGGGGTCCCATTCGAATTCGTGCGCCGCGCCGCGCTCGAGCGCGAGCCGTCGATAGTCCGAGAGCGGTCGCCCGTCCGCGCCGAGCTTCGCCATCCGGATCGGCCCCGTGTGTGTGACGGCGATGACACACCGAGGGTCGGCGATCCCGGTCCAGGGCGGCCGTCGCAGGAAATCCTCCAGACGGCGGGATGCTTCCTCGAGCGACTCCCCTCCCGGAAAGCGGACCGACTGGGGAGCGCGTTTCCATGCGCGCAGCAATTCGGGCCAGCGCGCCTTGATCTCGGTCTGCGTCAGACCTTCCCATTCACCGAAGCCGAGCTCGATCAACCGATCATCCACCTGACAGGCGACCGCGCCGAGCCGGGCCGCGACGATCCGCGCGGTCGCACGCGCCCTTTCGAGGGGGCTGCTGAGCAGGAGACTCGCGCCGGATTCCCGCAGCGCCGCGCCCGCTCCGTGAGCCTCGGCCACACCGGCCGCGCACAGCGGGACGTCCGTCCGGCCCTGGTAGCGGCCCTGCCGGTTCCACTCGGTTTGTCCGTGACGGATGAAGATCAGGCGCATGGTGCGGCGGCGCTCACGCGCTCAGTACGCGTATCCGACGCCGAGGGTGATGCGCCGTCCGGAGTGAATCGCCTGGCCGGCGACATCCTGCTCGTACTCGATGAAGGGTTTCAGGCGCCTGCTGATCCGGTATTTCAATCTCACTCCGGGGCGCAGCAGGTCGTACCGCTCGGCACGGTCCGTGACGGGAAGCGGGTGGCGCAGCGCGACGGTGCGGACATAGAAGAGGATCGCGCCCAGCTCGATCCGCCGCGACACCCGGACACTCGAGTCCAGCTCGGCGCGCATCTGGGCCGCGCCCCCATCGAGGAACACGCGCGGGCCGGCGATGAGCGAGAGGCGCCATGCGCGCCCGGCAACGCCCGCCTGGAAATCCGGCTCGATCGCGGTATGCCCCGTACCGAGCGCCGGAGTCGCCGCCGTGGAGCCGGCCGCCGCCACGACGTTCAAGGTGATCGAATCGGCGAAGTCGCGCCGGTTCGTCAGACTCAGGTTGAGCCCCACCTCCTGATCCTCGAATCCGGCGGAGCCTTCGAGGATGCGCCGGCCGTGCCGTGTGCGGATCTTCTCGAGTCGCGCGGCGCGCAGGTCGTATTCGATCGACAGCCGGTGACCCAACCCGTGCTCGCCCGTGATGCGAAGCATGGTGTAACGCAACTCGCTCGCCGGCGCGGTCGAGGTGCCGTACTCATCGGGCAGAAACGTCTGCGTGGCGTCGTACTGGCGGACCGCGAGGTCCAGCGATCCCGCGCCCGCGGGTGGCACCCAGGGATCGGCGCAGGCGAGGGACAGGGGCATGAGGGCGAGTGAGGCGGCCGCGGCGCGCTTCATCCACCGGCTCGCGCCGGTCGCAAGGCTCCTCAAGACGCGGCCCGCCGGAGCGGCGTGATGTTCCCGCCCGAGTCACTCGCGAGCCAGAGCCGCGCATACTCCCCTCCCGCGGCCATCAGCTGCTCGTGACTGCCCCGCTGAACGATGCAGCCGTTCTTCACCACCAGGATCGTGTCCGCGGCGGCGATCGTGGACAGGCGATGGGCGATCAGCAGAAGCGACCGCCGCTCCGCGAGCCGCCGCACGGCCAGCATCAGTCGCTGTTCCGTCAATGGGTCGATGCTGCTGCTCGGCTCATCGAAAAGTACCACCGCCGCCTCGCTGAGCAGCGCCCGCGCCACCGCCACGCACTGGCGCTGACCTCCGGAGAGCTGCCCGCCGCGCTCGCCGACCACCAGATCGAAGCCGCCCGGCAGTGCCGCAATCACTTCCTCGACTCCGGCGCGCGCGGCGGCCTCGATCGCTTCCTCGCGCCCGGCGCCGGCGCGGCCATAGGCGATGTTGGTCCAGAGCGGACCTTGAAAGAGTTGGGGCTCCTGCGGGATGAGCATCACGTGCGTGCGCACGAAGCGCAGGCTGAGGGCGCGCAGATCGCAGCCGTCGAGGAGCACCTCGCCCGCGTCCGGATCGCTGAAACGCGCCGCCAGCGCGGCGATCGTCGACTTCCCCGAACCGGTCGGGCCGACCAGGGCGACCGTGCGCCCGGGCTCGAGCGCGAAGGAGATGTCCCGCACCGTCGCCGACCGCGCGGTGTAGCCGAAACCGACCCCGCGAAACTCCAGCTTGCCCTCGCACTGCCGCGGGACGGACATCGCCGGGCCGTCGGTGATCTCGCTGTCCTCGCGGCGATATTCATCGAGACGCTCGAGCGCGACGGATGCGCGGCCGAACGCCCGGCCGGCCTTCGCGAGCTGACGGGCCGGCGCGGCGATCGCCCGCAGGTAGGCGAGAAACACGAGCAGATCCCCGGCGGTCAGGGAGCCTCGGATCACGAGCATTGCCCCGTACCAGGCGATCAGACCGGTCGCGACCGCGATCGCAAGGCTCATGGCCGGCGCAAAGGCCGCCTGCACGTGATTGCCGAGGAGCGCCGCGCGCAGTGCGAGAGTTCCCCGCGTCTCGAACTGCCGCTGCTCGTGATCCTCTCGGGCGCAGGCCTGGACGAGCAGGATGTTGCCCAGTACCTCCTGCGTCGCGCCGCTCTGCTCCCCTTCCCACCGACGCGTGATCCGCGCGGCGAGCCGGATCTTCCGGGCGAAGTGACGCGCGATCCACACCAGGACGGGGGCCAGCGACAGGGTGAGCAAACCATAGCGCCAGTTCATCGCCAGCATCACGCCGAGAATCCCGCAGATGGTCAGCACGTGCGGCAGAAGATCGACGAAGAGCGCCGCGATGAACGTCTGCAACGCATTGACGTCCCCGCCGATCCGGGCGGCAAGCTCGCCGCTCAGGTGGCGCCGGTGAAACGCGAGCGGCAGGCGCAGCAGATGCGAGAAGAAATCGCGCCGCAGCCCGAATCCGATCCGCTGCGCCGCGTCCAGCAACAGTCGATTGCCGAGGTACGCAAAGACCGCATCGGCGAGGCCGAGCAGCAGGATCGACCCTCCGAGCGCGTGCAGCAGCGCCAGGCGATGAGTCGCCGGACTCGGCAGGATGGCCGCCGCCCAGGATCCGAGCGGCTTGTGGAAGATCACGCTGTCGACGATGAATTTCAGCGGCCACGGCAGCAAGAGCAGCACCGCGGCACGGCACGCCATCGCGATCGCGCCCAGGGCGAGCCGGGGCCATTCACCGCCCAGGTGAGCGGCGAGCCAGCTCCAGGTGCTCGATGCCGCCCGACTCATGCCGCCTCGCCCGCCGCCGCCGGCAAGGGGGGCGCCGCGCAGGAACAATGCCCGGCGATCAGCGCGTGCAGATCGCGGGTCGTCTGCCACAAATCGAATTCCCGCGCGAGCACGCGGCGGGCCTCGTGCGCGAGCCTCAGCGCGAGCCCGCGATCCGTGAGCAATCTCTCCATGGCGTCGGCGAGCGCTTCCGGGTCCCGCGACGGCGCGAGCAGCCCCGTGCGCTCGTGGCGCACGAGCTCCGGAATCCCCGAGACCTCGGTCGCGACGACCGGCAGCCCGGCCGCCATCGCTTCCGCGATGACGTTCGGGATCCCGTCGCGGTCGCCGTCCTCGGCGATGCGCGGTGCGAGCACGAACAGATCCGCCGCCCGGTACAGCGCGATCAGCTCACGGTGGGTCATGGAGCCTCGTAACGTGACCCGTTCGCCGAGCCGGTGGCGTTGCACCTCTGCGGACAGTGCGGCGTGCAATGGGCCGGAGCCGACGATCTCGCACTCGAAGTCGATTTCCCGGTCGCGCAGCTCCGCGCACGCGGCGAGGAGATCCTCGTGGCCCTTCTTCGGCACCAGGCGGCCGACCGCGAGAATCCGGGCGCGGCGCCGCGCGGGCGCACCGGACGGCACCGGCCCCGAAGCCGAGAAACTCTGCAGGTCGATGCCGTGGTACACCAGCCGGATCTTGCGCGGATCGAGCGCCGGGGCGAGCCGCCGCAGGAACTCCGCGTTGTATCGGGTGCAGGTCGCGGTGAATGCGGCCGCGCGCAGGTGCCGACGCAGAATCGCGGGCCGTGAGAGATAGATGTCCTTGGCGTGGGCGGTGAAGCTGAACGGCAGCCCCGTCATCCGGTGCGCGAAGTGCGCCACCGAAGTCGGCGCGTTGGCGAAGTGCGCATGGAGGTGCCGCACGCCCTCACGGCGACAGATGTCCGCGAGAATCCCGGCGCGCGCGAATTGCCGCCACAGGGAGACGGGATGGCGCGAGATCAATGTTCGACCCAGCGCGAGCGCCAGCGTGTGCGCGTAGCGCGCGGGCGCCGCCCGCGCGACCGCCCAATGCGAGCGGGCCAACAGGCGCGCCTTCGCCGCCCAGCCCTGCGGTGGCGAGAGCACCGGGGCTCGCACCTCGGCGACCGTCGGATGGTGCGGCGGCGGCTCCGGGGGCAGGAGCGAGAAGATGATGAGACGCTCGCCGAGGCGCTCCATGGCGCGGATCTCATTCAGAATGAATGTCTCGGTGAGTCGAGGGTAGCGTTTGAGGACGTAAGCCACCGGTCCGCGTCCCGCGCCCGCGCCGGGGCTCAAGCGGCGCTCCTCGCGGGCGCGGACGCCGCGATCTCGAGCACCCGTCGCACGACGG
>JAKAZP010000377.1 GCA_021815905.1 Pseudomonadota bacterium
CACGCAGGGGGCCTGCGGGGAATCTCGCCAGGGGCGCCTGCAGGTTCGCCTCGAGGTCATCCTGCCAGTCGAGCGCCGTGTCGCCGAAGCGCGCGGTGACGTAACTCAGGGCCGCGCGGCCGTTGTTGCCGGCGCCGAAGGGATCGAACGGCACGCAGTTGCGGATGTAGGGGTCGCTCGAGCCGGGGTTCTGCGCCGTGATGCGGCACTGCGGCTTGCCGCCGGGGCCCATGATGGAATCGAGCGCGTAGCCGAGGAGGTTCGGCACGTGGTACGCGGGGTTGCCATAGACGAAGCCGTACTGGGCGAAGCTCGAATAGGCCTGACCGTGGGAGTACGACAGGTCCCAGTGGAAGCGGCGCCCAAGTCTGCGAAATTGGCCTCGCAGCGTCGAATTGATGTTGAATGTGCGGACGAAGGAGGAGATGGGCGATGGGGTCGCGTCGTAATTGCTGCGCGAGAGATAGAAATCCCCGACCCCGGCCGCCGCGAGCACGCCGCGGGCCTGCGGAGTGAGAAAGCCGTTCTGCGGACCGATCAGCCAGGCCGCGCCCGGCAAGGGATCGTTGTAGGCGGGCGAGAGGCCGAAGGCCGTGTAGGCGAAGTTCGGCTGGTTGTCGGCGAGACGCGAGCCCACGTAATCGAAGGCGACGGCCGTCTCGAGGCGCACCCCTTCGGACACATCGTAACTGCCGATGCCATAGAGCAACATGCGCTTGTTCGGGGTCAGCAGCGGCGTCATGGGCGCCAGATCGAGCGAGTCGCCGCCGCTCGCCTGGGTGGGGCTGTAGACCGTGCCGGTATTGAACGGAATGAGCTCCCCGTTGACGCCGAACTGCGCGGGTGTGGCGGTGCCGGGCAGATCGATCAGCGTCTGATCGAGCCGGTAGGGGAGTCCGCCATTGGTCACGCCGTACAGCCTCAGGTTGTCGGCGACGATCTGCGCCGGCACCCCGCTCCCCGCTCCGGCATAGGCGGGGTTCGGCACGAAGCCCTGCTGCAGCGCCGTCCAGGTCCGCTGCCGCTCGCTCACGGCGGTGGTCTGATCGAACTCGGCGGCGAGCGCGAGATTCAGGCGGTGATGCAGGAAATCCTTCCCGAGCGCGCCCTCGAGATCGTACTCCCCCGCGTCCCAGCGGACGGAGTTGCCGAGACTCGCGATGAGGCGTGCGCCGGTGAACCGCTGCTTCATCCGGATGTTCACCACCCCCGAGACGGCGTCGGCGCCGTAGATCGCCGCCCCGGTCGCCGGCACGATGTCCACCCGGTCGAGGAAGATCGCCGGCAGGGCGTTCAGATCGAGCTGGGTGCCGCCGCTGTGGGCGAAGAGATTGGCGGGATTGTCGGACACGAAGCGCAGGCCGTTGACCAGCTCGAGGGTCCTGTTGGTCCCCAGGTTGTACAGGTCGATGTAGTTGAATCCCACGCCGAAATCGCGCTGGGCGCCAAACGGTGTGGCGCTGCCCTGCAACTCCGGCAGCACGTTGAGGGCGTCGGCGATGTTCGTGTAGCCGTGGGCGCGCAGGAAGCCGGCATTGACCATGCTGTCGACCGGCACCGCGGTGACGAGGGTGCTCCGGGTGAGCAACCGCGAGCCGCTGACCACGACCTGCCGCATGACCGCGGCGGTGCGAGGCGGGGCCGCCGGGAGCAGGTCCAGGGACGCGGGGCCGGCGCGCGAGGGCGGATGCGCAAGCGTTACGCGACTTGGAGCGTGCGAGGCGGCTCTGCTGCGCCGGGGAGCGTCGATGCCGATCGTGTTCTCTCCCGCAAGGTGAAAACCCAGACCCGTGCCCCGCAGAAGCCGGGTGAGCGCCTCGCCGACAGGCAGTCCGCCGTGAACTCCCCGTGTCTCGAGATGCGCCACCGTCGCTGCGGGGGTGATCACCTGCAGTCCCGACTGCTGGGAGTACGCGATGAGGGCCGCGGCGAGGGACTGGGGCCCGATGTCGAAGTCGGCAATGCGGTGCAGATCGGCCATCGGCGCTGCGGCCCGGGCTGCGCGGCCGATCCACGGCAAGAGGATCATCAGCAGCAGGACCGCCCCGCGAGCGACGCGCGAGGCCCTCATGCGCGCACCTCGTCCCTCGCGGCGTCGCGCTCGGCGCTCAGGGTCGTTTGCCCGTCCGGCTCTCGAGCACCAGGGAGCGATCGGGACGGGACACCAGCCGGACCGGAAATTCGCTCGGCAGCGCCCGCACCCATTGGTCGGCGTAGCGGGCGAAGACCGTGCCGGTGAAGGCGATACGGCCCGCGGCCTTGTCGCCGAGCACGACCGGATGGCGCGCGTAGCGGTCGACGTCGGCGATCACGGCCGAGAGCGGCTCGTCGATGTATTCCAGCCGGCCCTGGCGCCAGGCGAGGGCCCGCCCGGTGTCCGTCCGATCCACCACCAAGCGGGTGCGGCGCCCCCATTTGACCTCTTCTCCCGCACGGACTCGAACTCCGGCGCGCCCTCGCGAGGCGGGGGCGGAGCTTGGCGAGACTTCGATCTCTCCTCGCACCACCGTGACGTTCGCGCGGCTGCCGGCCTTGCGCACATTGAACGCCGTTCCCACATCGCGCACGGTCAAGCCGTTCACCGTGACGAGGAAGGGGCGTGACGGATCGTGGCGCACGCTGAAATACGCTTCTCCGCCAAGCACGGCGACCCGGCGCCGGGCCGCCGTATATCGCACAACGATACGCGTCCCGGGAGCGACCTCGATCGATGTGCCATCGGGCAAAGCCATCCGGCGCACCAGCGGTGCAGCGGCGCTCGCCGGCGGCCGCACATGAAGGAGCCGGTGCGACAGCCAGGCGACGCCGACGGCCGCCGCGGCCGCCGAAGCCGCCAGGGCGATACGCGGCCAGGGGTGACGGCGCCGCGCATCCGCCTCCCGCGGCGGCCTGAGCAGTCGATCGAGGCGCGCGAAGCCCTCAGGCCCCTCCGCCAGCGCGCCAGCCCGGATCCACAGGTCCTGCATCTGCTCGAACGCCCGTTGGTGCCGCTCGTCGGCCTCGTACCACAGGGTCCACGCGACCAACTCGCTGTCGCAGACTTTTGGCTCGTGCAGACGCACCAGCCAATCCATGGCCTCGTGCATGGCCTGCGCCTCCTCGGGGGAGGTCGAGGGCCGCAACATCTCCAAGGGCGCACTCATAGCCGCACCTGCGCCTTGGCTTGCGCTTGCGGAACACCCATCAGCCGCAGCTTGCAGTACACGGCGGCCCGGGTGATGTAATTGCGTGCGGAGCGCTCCC
>JAKAZP010000378.1 GCA_021815905.1 Pseudomonadota bacterium
AGCGGGTTTCGATTTCTCCCACCGGCTGCGCGAATCCCAGGTCCGTACGGCGGCCCTCGAGCGAGAGCTTGGCGCGGCGCAACTCGCGGCGCTCAGGATGCAGCTTTCGCCTCATTCGCTCTTCAATCTGCTGCACGCGATCCGTGGACAGATCGATTGGGATCCGGCGGCGGCGCGCAGCATGATCGTGCAGCTCGGTGAGCTGCTGCGGCGGCTGCTGAACGCCGGCGAGCGCGAGTTCTCACTCCTTGCCGAGGAGATCCAGTTCGCGCGGACCTATCTCGAGCTGCAGCAGCGGCGCTTCCCGGACAGGCTGACTCTGAAGCTGCCGGAGCCTGCGGAGCTTCCCGTCGCCTGGGTGCCGAGCCTCATCCTGCAGCCGCTCATCGAGAACGCCGTGGTGCACGGCTTGGCCGGTCACAGCGAACCGGTTCTCATCCGGCTGCAGGTCTGCGCTTCGCACGGGCAGCTGACTCTGCGGGTCGTCAACACGATGGCGAAGGAGGGGCTGCGGCGCGAGAGCGGCATCGGCCTGAGGAACGTTCGCGACCGGCTCGATATCCAGTTCGGCCGCAGAGCTTGCTTCAGCGCCGCAACGTGTCAGGATCGGCAATGGGCGGCAGAGATCCGGATGCCTCTGCTCGCCGAAGGGCTCGACAGAGCGGTCGCACAGATTGGATCCGCATGATTCTCGATGCCATCATCGTCGATGACGAGCCGGCGGGGCGGCGCACTTTGCGCGAGTGCTGCGCGCGCGAGCCCGATCTGCGGGTGACCGGGGAGTATGGCGACGGCCGCGCGGCGCTCGAGGCGATTCGCGCGCGACCGCCGCAGCTGCTCTTTCTCGACATCCAGATGGACGCGCTCGACGGCTTGACTCTCGCCCGCTCTCTCCAACCAGGTGCGCTGCCGCTCATCGTGTTCGTCACCGCTTACGATCAGTACGCGCTTCGGGCGTTCGAAGTGAGCGCCGTGGATTATCTGCTCAAGCCCTTCGACGAGGAGCGCTTCGGGCGCACGCTGGAGCGCGTTCGCCGGCGCAGCGATGCCGAGACCGCCGTCGGGCGGCAGCAGGCGCTCTCTCAGCTGCTCGAACGGCTCGAGGGCCTCGCGCGACCGCCTCAGGAGCCCGCTCAGCGCGTGCTAGCGGAGTCGGGCAGCCGCATGCAGCTGCTCGATGCGAGCCGGATCGAGCTGGTCGAGGGCGATCGCAACTACGTCAAGCTGACCGTTGGCCGGGAGGGCTTTCATGCGCGCAGCACTCTGCAGCAGGCCGAGAAGACACTACAATCCCAGCCCATGCTGCGCATCAGCCGCTCCTGCCTCGTCAATCTGAATCACGTGCGCGAGGTCAGCCGTACTCCCCGGGGGGACTTCATCCTCGTGCTCGCGGGGGGCGTGACGGTGACGAGCAGCGAAGGCCATCGTGAGGCGGTGCGCCGGCAATTCGAGCGATTCAAAGTGGGCTCGGGCTGAGGAGCCCCGATGGCCGAGTCCTCCCGCTCCTCGCGGCGCGCCGCAGTGCTCGCCCTCGCGGCGCTGACCGCCATCAACCTGCTCAACTACCTGGACCGCTACGTGGTCTCCGCGGTGCTGCCGGAGCTCAAGCGCGCCCCGATGGGACTGTCGGACCTCAAGCTCGGCACCCTGATGAGCGGGTTCCTGCTCGTGTATCTGCTCGCGGCTCCCGTGTTCGGCCGCCTGGGAGATCGCGGCTCGCGCACGCGCCCGATCGCGCTCGGAGTGTTTCTCTGGAGCCTCGCGACCGGGCTTTCGGGACTGGCGCGCAACTACGGCGAGCTGCTCGGATCGCGCGCCCTGGTCGGCATCGGCGAGGCCGCCTACGGCACCATCGCGCCCGCACTGCTTGCCGATTACTTCCCCCGCGCCACCCGGGGACGGGCGCTCGCGGTCTTCAACATGGCGATTCCCGTGGGCGCCGCGCTCGGGTACATCGTGGGAGGGGTCGTCGAGCAGCACTTCGGGTGGCGCGCCGCGTTCTACGTCGCCGGCGTGCCGGGCCTGCTGCTCGCCGCCGGGATGCTGCGGCTGCGCGATCCGCCGCGCGGCGCGCTCGACCCCCGACCGGAGTCTCCGGCGCGGCCAGCGGTGAGTCGCGGGAAGCCGTTCGCCGAGTCGTTCGCGGTGTACGGCCGCCTGATCCGCCACGGGACTTACATGCTCACCGTCCTGGGCTACGCCGCCTATACGTTCGCGCTCGGCGGGCTCGCGTTCTGGATGCCGACCTTCCTGCAGCGGGTTCGGCACGTTCCGGCGGTGGCGAGCACGGTCGGCTTCGGCGAGATCGTGGTCGCCACCGGCTTCATCGGCACGTTCGCGGGCGGCTGGCTCGGCGACTACTGGCTGCGGAGCTCCCGGCAGGCCTATCTGTGGATGTCGGGTTGGATCACGCTGCTCGCGGTCCCGGCCGCATGGCTCGCGCTCTCGGCGCCCGCTCCGGAGGTCTTTTACTCCGCTCTGATCGTCGCCGAGCTGCTCCTGTTCATGTCGACGGGACCGATCAATACGGCCATCGTCAACCTGGTCGACCCGGCCGAGCGAGCCTCCGCCGTCGCGCTCAGCGTGTTCGTGATTCACGTGCTGGGAGATGTCATCTCGCCGTCGATCATCGGTGGCCTGTCGGACGTGCTCAACCTCGGGGCCGCGGTGCTGATCGTGCCGGTCGCGGTGGCGCTCGCCGCGATCCTGTGGCTGGCGGCCGCGCGCACCGGCTCCGACCCGCCTGCCGGCCCGCGCTCGCCCGGGAACCGCCCCGATCAGCGCGAGACGAACGCGCGCTCGATGACGTAGTCGCCCGGCTCGCCGATTCCCGGGGAGATCTCGAACCCGCGCGTATCGAGCAGCGCGGCGGTATCGGTCAGCATCGCGGGGCTGCCGCAGACCATCGCCCGGTCGTGCCGCGGATCGAGGGGCGGAAGCCCCAGGTCGTAGGACAGCCTTCCCGAGTCGATGAGGGTCGTCAGCCGGCCGCGGTTGGCGTGCGGCTCGCGCGTCACCGTCGGGTAGTAGCGCAGCTTCTCGCGCACCGAATCGCCGAGCAGTTCATGGGACTCGAGCGCCTCGACGCGGTGCTTGACCACGGCGGTCTCCTTCGCCCAGCGCACGCCGTGGACGAAGATGACCTGGGCGAAGCGCTCGTAGACTTCCGGGTCCTTGATGAGGCTGAGGAAGGGGGCGGCGCCGGTGCCGGTCGAGAGCAGATACAGCCGCTTGCCGGGCT
>JAKAZP010000379.1 GCA_021815905.1 Pseudomonadota bacterium
AACGCCCGCGAGCAGCATGGCGATGGCCCACGGCGCCGGCCAGACGAACCACTCCGGCAAGCGCCGCGGCGTCGCGTAGAACGACGAAATCGCATCGACGTAGTAGCGGCCGTGAAACCAGTCGACCACCAGAATGAAGGTGAACGGAAACAGCAGCGAGCCCAGCGCCGAGAGAAACCCCTGAATGAACCCGAGGATGCCGAGGATCGCCAGCGCCGTGGCGAATGCGCCCAGAATGATCACCAGCATCGGCTGCAGCAGGCGGTGCGCGGTTCGGCCCGAGGTATTGACCGCGAGCAGCGTGGTGACTGCCGGGTACAGATTCATCGCGTTGGTATGGGCGATGGCGAGAATCACGCCGATGGCCGAGACCTCCCCCCAGACCGGCAGATGCTTGCCGAGCAGCGCGATGTTCCACTGCCCCGTCATTCCCAGCGCGATCAGGCCGAGCGCCCCCATCACCACGACGGAGGTCATGACGCCCACGCCCGGCGCCAGCATGTACGCGGCGCGACGCAAAGGACGCTCATCGGCCGTCGACGGCGGACAGAACCGGGTCACCGTCGGAAAAATGTAGGCCCACGACAGCAGACTGAAGCTCAGGATGAGATCGATGTCCTTCCCCCAGGCAATCGTGCCCACCTGGCGCGGCATGACGAAGGAATACCGGCCGAACAGATAATAGGCCAGCACCGCATAGCACAGCAGAAACACCAGGGCGGTGTAGTTGTAGAACTTCTCCAGCACGTCCATGCCGAAGAACACCAGGGCGATCTGCAGGGCCCCGAGCATCAGATACCACAGCATGCCGTGCCCGGGAAACAGCCTCGAGAGGATCTGCCCGCCCACGTCGGTGTTCAGTCCGAACCACCCGGCACCCACGATGGTGTACAGGACCGACAGCAGCGTCGCCCCTCCCACGCCGAAGGTCCGCCGCGCCATCACCATGGAGATGATCGGCACCTGCCGACCCATGTGCGCCAGCAACATCGAGGGCACGAGGCCAATGAGCAGGGCGAGCACGTTGACCCAGAGGAACTGCTCGAGGCCCATGCCCTTCAGGACCAGTCCGATGACCGGTGTCGTCGCGGACGCCGAGGCGAGACTCCAGATCACGAACAGAGAGGTGACGCGCATGTGCCGTGCCCGGTCGGGCACGGGGGCGATTCCGAGGGTTTCGACGGCCGGCGCGTCCGGCTGGATCGATTCGGTCACGGGGCGATTCATGGATTCATCCGGCGAAGCGTCACGAGAAGGTCAATCCGCACCGCGCGTCCGTACCGAGGCGGACTCATGGTGCCTGCCACGCGCCGGCCAGTGCCGGTGAGACGGCTCGCCATTCGATCCTGCGCCACTGAAGGAGCGGGTCCCGAGGCTTGAGGGGCCCGGTGATGCTCGTGCACGCCGCCGGCGCATCGGTTCACCGACTGCGCAGCTGCGGCGCGGCAAAGCCGTCCGGCAGTAATTCCGAGACCGTCCAGCGGCGCGTCTCGCCGGAGTCCGCGGTGCAGCAGTACACGGGCGTGTCGCCCGATGCGAATTCCGCGATCACCTGTCGGCACGCACCGCAGGGTGAGAGCAGCTCCGCCGCGCCGCTGGCGACGGCGATGGCCGAGATGCGCCGGGCGCCGGCGGCGATGGCCGCGAAGATCGCGACGCGCTCGGCACACATGCTCAGCCCAAAGGACACATTCTCCACGTTCACGCCCGTGAACACACGCCCGGAATCATCGCGCACGGCCGCCGCCACGGGGAAGCGAGAGTACGGCGCGTAGGCCCGCGAAAGGCTCACTCGTGCCCGCTCGATCAGCGCACCCTCATCATGGTTCACGTTCAACCGCTCTTCGCGCACCGGGTGCAGGGGCATGGGCTGAGATCCGATTGGATCTGACTGTCGATACACTCCACATCAATATAATACTGGCCTTCCAATGAGACCAGATGTTCCTCCGATCTGCGCCGACCCTGCGCGGTACAGGGGCGCGCACACCGTGTCCGGCACGACCTGCGAAGACTCCGCTGAGCACACACTCAAGTGCACGAGACGGACCGTATTCGCATTACCGCCCGCTTCCGACCTGTGCGTCACGGTGAAGAATCACCGGCGCGGACCTTGACGCTCCCGCCGATCCGCGCCGACACGCAAGCGAGGGCCGGACGGCAAACCGATCCCGCAATGGGCAGCAGTGCACAGAATGGCCGATTCGCACGGTTCGTCTTGCCATAATCCGTGACCGCGTTCCCGCCAGCGAGCGCAGCCGCGCTTGACAATATCTGGCGTGAATGCGTTCCAGGGCCTCCGACAGTTGCGCTCCCCAGCGGCGATCCCATTCGCCAGCACAGCCCGTGGCGGCGCGACAATCGAGGCGGCAGACGGACCATGTAGCGGTCGCTCCGCAGCAGCGCTGCGCCCCGTCCGTCGAACCCGCGCTCCGCAGTCGCCACCTGCCGGGCCGCTACACGCAGCCGTACGCCATCGGTGGCGGTACCTGCTGTGGGGGGCGCTGGCGCTGTGGCTGTGGATACCGATCTGCAGGGCCCAGGAGGTTCAGCGTCCCTCCGTCGCCTTCTTCTACGACGAGCACCCGCCGTCGCGCGTACTGCGCGATTTCGACTGGGTGATCGTACAGCCGGATGCGCTCGCTCAGCCGAAAGCGCTCGCCGGTCCGCGCACGACGGTCTTCGCCTACGTCTCCCTCGGCGAGCTCGCGATGAACTCCGCGGCCGCGCAGACCCTGCCGGCGCACTGCCGCCTGGCGGAAAATCGCACCTGGAAGAGCTGGATCGTCAATCAGGCCGACCCCGCGTGCCGCGCCTATTATGTGCAACACGTCTTCGCGCCGCTGCGCGCGAGCGGCTACCGCAACTATTTCTTCGATACGCTCGACAGCTACCGCCTCGCCCTGAAGAGTGCCGCGCAGCGCGCGGCCTACCGCTCCGGACTGGTGGCGCTCATCGAGTCCGTGCACCGGGGTGATCCCCAGGGCCGCTTCATCTTCAACCGCGGCTTCGCGCTGCTCCCGACCCTGAAGGGTCAGGGCGTGATCGCGGTCGCTGCCGAATCGCTCTACCGCGGCTGGGATCCGTCGACGCGGCGCTACGTCGCCGTCGACCCTGGCACCTCGCGTGCGCTGCTGGAGCGACTCGAGCAGGTGCGCCGGTTGGGACTGACGCCCATCGCCATTGATTACCTGCCGCCTGCCGAACGCACTGAGGCGCAGCACCTGGCCCGCCGCATCG
>JAKAZP010000380.1 GCA_021815905.1 Pseudomonadota bacterium
GCGCGCTCGGGGAAGCCCGCGCGGAGCTCGGCGTCGGGATCGTGATCGCCACGGCGATCATGTATCTGCGCATCGATGCGGTCGTCGCCATCTTCAACCGGCCACTCGCCCTGCTGCTTCTGCCGCCGCTCCTCGTACTGTTCGCGGCGTCCGCCGCCATCGCCGCCTGGCAGTGGCTGCGGCGACCCCGCGCCGCGGGACCGCCGATCGGGAAGCTCGCGGTGATGAACCCTCTTCAGCTCCCCGCGGCGGTCACTTTCGCCGCGCTGTTCGTGCTGGTGGCGGTGGCCTCGAGCTGGGTACGGAAGATGTTCGGGAGCCCGGGCGTGTACGCCCTCGGCACGGTGGCCGGGGTGACGGACATCGATCCCTTCGTCCTCAGTCTGGCGCAGGGCAGCGTCGTCGGCATGTCGCTGAAGGGCGTCGGGGCGGCGATCCTGATCGCGGCCTCCTCGAACAATGTGCTCAAGGCGGTGTACGCGATGGCTTTCGGCGGCGTTCGGGCCTGCCTCAAGCCGGCGGTCGTGCTGCTGGTGCTCGCCGCGTTCGGGGTGGCCGTGGCACTGCTTTATCTTGCGTGATAAAATGCTCGGCTCTGCGTCAATGGCACTCGCGGCGCGCCCGTAGCTCAGTTGGATAGAGCGCATGGCTACGAACCATGAGGTCGGGAGTTCGAATCTCTCCGGGCGCGCCAATTCACCCGTCCGTTCGCCGGCGCGATCCACGCGTCCAAACACTCGCCTCGAGCCTTGCGCGGTGCGAGACATTGCGCAGGCGCATGCCGGGAGGGAGTGCCATAATTTCGCGATGAAGAATTCGCTGGTGCTTCCCCGAGTCCGGCTGGGCGCGCTCGTTCTTGCGATCATCGCGGCGGGGGCGACATTTCCGGCGCACGCGCAGTGGCGGGCGCTCGCGGCGCTCGAGCGCCAGGGGGCGCTCGTGTCCGCCTCGGCGGTCGATCTCGATGACAACCGGGTGATCGAGCAGCTCAACCCCGCCACCCGCCTCACGCCGGCTTCGCTCACCAAGCTCACCACCGCGGCGGCGGCGCTGCACACCTGGTCCCCGGACATGATGTTCCAGACGCGCCTGCTCGCCGATGCCGATGCGCGCAACGGATACCTCGCCGGAAATCTCATTCTCGAGGGGGCGGGCGATCCGTCGCTCGATGACGAGTCGCTCTGGGAGATGGCCGCACAGGTGCGCGGCGCGGGCGTCCGCACGGTGAGGGGAAATCTGGTGGTCGATCCCGCGCCCTTCGGCGTGGTGGCCTGCGGGGACCGGGATCGCTGCGACGCGCTCGTGCGCAGCGACTCCGCCTACAACGCGCCGCTCGCCTCGGTCGGCGTCGATTTCGGCAACTGGTGCGTCATCGTGCGACCCACCCAGCCCGGGGGCGCCGCCCTGGTCCAGGGCTGTGGTGTGACGCGGCTGCCGATACCCGTCGCGGGCGTCATCCGCACGGTCGCACGCGGCGATCGCCAGACGTTCTGGATCGAGCGGCGCACCACGGCGACCGACGACATGCTGCAGGTCGGGGGCGACATCCCCGTGGGAGACGACCAGCAGGTCTATCGCTCCATGTCGAATCCGGCGCTCGGCGTCGGGATGCTGCTCAAGGAGACGCTGCGCGAGATCGGCGTCCAGGTGCAGGGCCAGGTGGTGGTCCGCGACGGCCGGCTGCCGGAAGGCGCTCATCTGGTGGCGAACGTCGAGGGCCTGAGCCTGAGAGAGCAGCTCTGGCGCATGCTCCGATTCTCCAACAACTACATGGCCGACGTGCTGACGATGGACATGGCGGCGAGCGTCGAGGACCGCCCCCCGGATGCGCTCTCGGCGGCGGGCCAATTGCTGTCGGCGTTCGTCGAGCGGGTGCAGGCGCGTGACCGGCCGCTGCTCGGTGCGCCACCGATCTACAGCGGCAGCGGGCTCACGACCGCCAATCGCCTTTCGGCCGATGACCTCGTGCATCTGCTCGCCTACGAGTATCACGATCCGCGCCGCTTCCCGGCGTTCTACGGCGGACTCGTGGTGCCGCGCGACGCTCCGTTCGTGTTTCTGCGTCAGGGCGATCCCGCGTGGCTCGACCGGGTCGCGCTCAAGACGGGAACCCTGGACAATCCGCGCTCCGTCTGCGGCATCGCCGGCTACCTGCGCAAGCGCAACGGCGGCTGGATCGCCTTCGCCGCCATCGTGAACGGCGGTCCGCGATTCCGGCACGTACCGCTCTTCCGGGCGATCGGCGCCGAGCGCCACGACCTCGAGGCCCTGCTGAGGCGGTACTGACGTAGAGTGCGCGGCATCGACGATCCCTCGCAGAATCCGCCCCCCGATCGCTGGGGCGAGCGCATGCCGCGCACGCTCGGCCTCGTCAGCTCCGTGGCCGTGCTCGTCGGTGTCACCATCGGCAGCGGCATCTTCCGCGTGCCGGCCACGGTGGCGGCGGAGTTGCATGCGCCGGGGCCGGCGATGCTGTGCTGGGCGCTCGGCGGACTCGTGGCACTCGCCGGCGCGCTCACCGTCGCCGAGCTCGCCGCGGCGATGCCGCGCTCGGGAGGGATCTTCGCCTACCTGCTCGAGTGCTACGGTCCGTTGCCGGCGTTTCTCTTCGGCTGGACCGAGCTCGTGGTGGTGCGTGCGGCCGCGCTCGGCGCGACCGCCACCATCTTCGCGGAATATCTCGGCTACTTCGTCCCGCTGAGTCCGGGCGGCGTGCACGAAGTGGCGGCGGCCGCGATCGCCACGATCGGCGCCATCAACTACATCGGAGTGCGCCGGGCGGCGGCGCTGATGAGCCCGGCGACGGCGGTGAAGTACGTCGCGGTGCTCGCGCTGGGATTGCTCGCGCTCACCGCGGCATCGGCCGTCACCGTGCATCGGGCGCAGATCCAGGGGCCCGCGGTCTCCCTGTCCCTGATCGCGAGCGCCTTGATCCCGGTCATGTGGACCTACGACGGCTGGGCGGATCTGTCCTTCATGGGGGGAGAAGTCGCGCGCCCGGAGCGCACCCTGCCGCTTGCGTTGATCATCGGCACCTGCTGCGTGATGCTCGTCTATCTCATCGTCAATCTCGGGTTCTGGCATCTGCTGACACCCGCGGAGATGGCGGGGTCGAGACTGGTCGCCGCCACGGCCGCGCAGCGCATTCCCGCCTTCGGCTCCTCGGGAGCGGCGGTGATCGCGGCGCTCGTCATGCTCGCGACGTTCACCGGCCTGAACGGCTCGATGATGACCGGTCC
>JAKAZP010000381.1 GCA_021815905.1 Pseudomonadota bacterium
CGCGGCGAGCAGCGGCCCCTTGCGAACGGCGTGACTGAAGCGGCCGGCGAAGTAGATCAGCGCGGTCTCGCCCTGTCGATCCACCTGGTCGAGGTACGGCTGCAACATCACGCTGCGGCCGGCATCGAGCAGCCGGGCCGCGTGGGCCGCCGCCGGCGCGAGCTCCCCGCGCCGGTGACGCGCGGCATCTCTCGAGCCGGCCCCGACCGCGGGCTTGACGACCAGCTCCGCGCAACCCTCCGCCGAGAGCAACGCCTCGAGCGCCTGCGCGGCGCTCTCGCCGGGCTCGAGATAGCGCGTCGGCACGACCGGCACGCCGGCGGCCGCGAGCTCGCGCAGGTAATGCTTGTCCGTATTCCAGCGGACCACGGCGGCCGGATTGAGGAGCGTCGTCAGCCGGGAGACGCGCTCGGTCCAGCCGATGAATTCCGCGAGGCGCTCGGCGTAGTCCCAGGTCGAGCGCAGCAGCGCGAGGTCGAAAGCCGCCCACTCGATCCGCGGCTCGTCCCACTCGGCAACCTCCGCCGTCATGCCGGCCTCGGCGAGCGCGCAGGAAAGCGGAGCAAGATCCTCGTCGTGTGCGCGCGCGGCGCGCGCGCTGACGAGGGCGATGCGCGGTTTCACTCGCGGATCCCGGCGCCCCGCTCCATCAGCACGATCGCCGCGGCGAACAGGCACGCCACCGCGATCAGCAGGATCGCGAACGCCGACCACACGCTGATGTCCGACACCCCGAGGAACCCGAAACGGAAGGCATTGACCATGTAGAGGAGCGGATCGACCAGGGTCAGATGTCGCGCCCAGCCCGGCAGCCGGGCGATCGAATAGAACACGCCGCCGAGGTAGATCAGCGGCGCGAGCACGAAGGTCGGCACGATGCTGACCTGATCGAAGTTCTTGGCGAACATCGCATTGAGGAAGCCGCAGAGCGAGAACGCGATCGAGGTCAGAACGGCCGCCGCGACCACGATGAGCGGGTGCTGCAGCGGCAGATCCGTGAAGAACAGCGCGACACCGGTCACGGCGAGCCCCACCATCGCCCCGCGCACCACCCCGCCGGCGACGTAGCCGGAGACGATGAGCCAGCTCGGCAGCGGCGACACGATGAGCTCCTCGATGTGCTTGCCGAACTTGGCGCCGAAGAACGACGACACCACGTTGCTGTACGAGTTGGTGATCACTCCCTGCATGATCAGCCCGGGCGCGATGTACTGCATGTAGGGGAAGCCCCCCATCGTGCCGATGTGCCGGCCGATGACTTCGCCGAAGATCACGAAGTAGAGCGTCGCGGTCACCGGGGAGGGCAGGATCGTCTGGCTCCAGATGCGGACGATCCGCTGGAACTCGCGCAGGACGATGGTCTGGAAGCCGACCCAGCGGATGCGGCCGAGTCTCAGGCGCTCGGGAGCGGCGCTCTCGGCGAGCGTGCTCATGTCGCGACGCCCTTCTCGACCAGTCGCATGAAGATCTCCTCCAGCCGGTTGACCTTGTTGCGCATGCTGAGCACCTCGACGCCCCGGCTCGAGAGCTGCGCGAACAGCTCGTTGAGATTCCGTTCCCTGGAGATGTCGACCTCGAGGGTGTTCTCGTCGATGAGCCGCACGGGATAACCCTCGAGCGGCGGCGCGACGGCGAGCGGCCTGCAGAGATTGAGCACGAAGGTCTCCACGTGCAGCCGGCGCAGCAGGCGGCTCATGCGGTCGCGCTCGACGATCCGGCCGCCGTCGATGATCGCGATGTCCCGACAGAGCGTCTCGGCCTCCTCCAGGTAATGGGTCGTGAGGATGATGGTGGTGCCGCGCTGGTTGATATCCCGCAGGAACTCCCACATGGAGCGGCGGACCTCGATGTCGACGCCGGCGGTCGGCTCATCGAGGATGAGCAGCCGCGGCTCGTGCATCAGCGCGCGGGCGATCATCAGCCTGCGCTTCATGCCGCCGGACAGACCCCGCGAGGCCTTGTCGCGCTTGTCCCACAGCTGCAGCTGCCTGAGGTAACGCTCCGCGCGCCGCTTCGCTTCCGCGCGCCGGATGCCGTAGAAGCCCGCCTGGTTGACCACGATGGTCTCCGGCGTCTCGAACATGTTGAAGTTGATCTCCTGCGGCACGATGCCGATGCAGGACTTGGCCGCCTCGAGCTCGCGGGAGATGTCGTAGCCGAAGACGCTGGCTTCGCCCGCGGTCATCGTGACGAGCGAGGTGATGATGCCGATCAGCGTCGTCTTGCCGGCGCCGTTCGGCCCCAGGAGCGCGAAGAAATCGCCCTGCTCGACCTCGAGGTCGATGCCCTTCAGCGCCTGGACGCCGTTGCGGTAGGTCTTGGTCAGTCCGCGAACGGAAAGGGCGTTCATAGATCACCATAGGATCGGGCAAGCGCGCGCGCGCCGCAATGCCCCCTTCGGTAGACCCGCCGGGCGTGGCGCCCGGATCCGGCGCCCGGACTAGGCGAAATACCGGGCGAGGAACTCCTCGAACGTCCCCTCGCTCGAGGCCTCGATCGCCCGCTGCCGCTCGAGCGACTGCGCGGCCTCGAGCGCGAGCTCGCGCTGCCGCTCCTCGTTCGGCGGGTAGAGCTCGAGCATGTACGCCTTGTGCGTCTTCGACATCCGCAGCGCCAGCTCGAAGAATGACTCGCCGGTCGCGCCGAGCTCGCTCATCACCCGCGCCGAGGGAGTGAGCCGCACGTCCTCGACCTTCCCGGCCTGGTCGGCGAGCGCGAGCGAGTAGGGCCGCCCCGGGTCGCCGCGATCGAGGATCTCGCAGATGCCGGCGAGGGAGTCGATGAGCTCCCGCGCCCACCCGCGCATCGGCACGTCGCGACCGTCGCGCCGCAGAGTGAGCCCAGGCTCGCGCCCGCGGCGGGCCACGAGCAGATGGTTGCGGTCGAGCGAGCGCTGCTCGGACTCGGCGATCGGCGGGCTTTCCTTGAGCAGGCACAGCGCGAGGAACGCCTCGAGGAAGCGCAGCTTGTTCTGATTGACACCCACCGGATCGAAGGCGCTGACGTCGAGCGCCCGCACTTCCACGTACTCGACACCCGCGCGCCGCAGCGCCTTGGTCGGCCGCTCGCCCGAGCGCGCCACGCGCTTCGGTCGGATGAAGCTGTAGTACTCGTTCTCGATCTGCAGGATGTTGGTGTTGAGCTGACGGTACCCGCCGTCCGGATCCCTCAGGCCGAGCGCCGCGTACGGCGGGTGGGGCGTGGTGATGGCGCCGGTCAGGTCCCTGACGTACTCCTCG
>JAKAZP010000382.1 GCA_021815905.1 Pseudomonadota bacterium
CCGCCGCCTATCTCCTGATCTTCGCCGCCCTGATGCTCGTGCTGCGGGTGCCGGAGGCTCAGATACTGCTCGAGTGGGTGCGCCGGCTCACGCCGCTTCGGGCCGCGAACTCCCGGAGGACCTGAGCGATGTGGCTGCTGTTCATGATGGTCATCGGCGCGCTCGCCGTCTCCGACACCTTCAGCCTCGACATGAGCCTGGGGCCGGGGTTCAGCGTGAAGAACGCGCTCATCTATCCGATCGCCCTCGGGCTGCTGTTCCGGATGGCCCTCACCGGGCGCTTCCGCGTGCGGCTGCCGCTCGTGAATGCCGCCTTCGCGGTGTGGGTCGGCTATGCGATTCTCACCTACATCGCCATCCTCACCGTGATCCACTATCCCGGATACGAGGCGCGCGCGATGGGCATCTCGCTGAAGTCGCTGCTGATCGATGGGGCGATCTTCTTCCTGATCTTCTTCTACGGCGTCGAGACCGAGGGCGATTTCCTGCTGCTCACCAAGACGCTCGCCTTCGCCGTCGGTGTCGCCAACATCCTCACCCTGGCGGACGTCGCCGGGGTCATTCACCTCGGGATCACGATCGGCACCCAGGGGGTCGAAGCGGGGCGGGTGTTCGGGGTCTTCGGGCATGCCAACGACACCGCCGCACTCATCGTCTGCCTGCTGCCGATGCTCGCGGCCGTCGCCACCACCAGCCGCGGCTGGGCGCGGCTCTTCTGGTACCTGTGCGCGCTCGCCTCGATCGCCGTGCTCATGCTCACCGTCTCGCGCGGCGCCTACGTCGGCGCCGCGCTCGGGTATGGCTGGGGGCTGTGGCTGTGCCGGCGGCACCTGCCGGCCTCGCGGGTCTTGAGCTGGGTCCTGATCGGCGTCTCCTCGCTCGTCGTCTCGGCGGGGGTCGCGGCCGCGCTGTGGCCGCGGTTCCTCGGCGTGCTCACCGAGAGGCTGTTCAACCAGTCCCTCGCCGTGTCGGCGAGCACCGCCTCCTCGGGGCGAACCACTCTCTGGCTCGCCTCGATCAACGCGATGATGGCGCATCCGATCACCTTCCTCACCGGTTACGGCTGGCGCGTCCACCAGCTCATGTTCACCCTCGTGACCCACAACTTCTATCTCGATCAGTGGTTCGAGCTCGGACTCATCGGACTGCTCGCCTTCCTCACGATCCTCTATCAGACCGTCACGACGGCGCTGCGCGTCGTGGCCGCCGGCGATGCGCGGCTGCGGCCCTACATGATCGCGTACGTCTTCGGCATTCTCGGTCTCGCGGTCTCCATCTTCTTCGTCAATCTCGAGAGGCCGTGGGATTACGTGTGGATCTACGTCGGCCTGACGGCGCGCGCGGCGGCGGACGCGGTGGAGAAGGCGCAGAGACCCTCCGCGCGCGCCGCGCCTTCCACGGCGCTGAAAGCGCCCGCATCCGCCATCGGGCGCGCCCACGCCGCGCGGCAACGCCTCGGCGGGGAAATGAGACGCTGAGACCGATCCAACTCGGTGCGCGGTGCGCGGTGCGCGGTCCGCGGTCCGCGGTGCGCGACGCCGCGTCTGTGAATGCAGACACGACCTCGACGCGATACGAACTGCGTCGAAATTTGTGCGCGCGCGTATTGACCTCCGCTGCGGTGTGGTGAGAATAGCGCCCCGGTGCAGAAGTGAAAGCGGTCATCGAACCGCAGTGCTGCCGGGCGCCCGCACGCGCCCGGCACCACATCGCCGGCAGTGACGCCTCGCAACTCATGCGCGCCGTCCGCCGGCTGCACCGTACAGCGCCTCGATCTCGTCGAGCGGTCAACTTCAGCTTCCGGGGGGAACGATGTTCCGTCATTCCATTCGTCGATTCCGGGCGGCAGCGGCCGCGCTCGCAGCGCTCGCGTTCTCCGCCGGCGCCTTCGCCTTCAATCCGCCGCCGTTTCCGCGGCTCGCCGGCATCGACATCGGCGGCCGGGCCGATTACAACGATCCGGGTTACCAGGACGCCCTCGCCCGATTGTCAATCATGATCCTCGAGTACTGGCCCGGGCTGCGCCCGGGCGGGCAGTCGATGGACGGCATCGTGAGCGCGATCAAGGCGAAGAACCCGAACGAGCTCGTGTTCCTCTACACGAACTCCGACGAGCAGTATCTCTCGGGCTCCGACTCGCGCAGCTCGCTGCGCCGCAAGATCACCGCCATGAAGTGGTGGCTCTACTCCGATCCCGGTCAGCATCACCCGGTGCCCTCGTTCTACGGCCACGGCCTGTACACGATCAACAACACACCGTTCACGCCCAAGGATGCCGACGGCGACGACTCGATCGACTTCATCGCCAAGTGGTTCGTCGACAACTATTACACGCCGAATCCGGACATCGACGGCCTGTTCATGGACAACGTGTTCGTGCAGCCCCGGGTCGCCGGCGACTGGGAGGACGATGGCAGCGTGCTCGCTCCTTCCGATCCGAGGGCGGCCGCGGCCCTGCAGGCGGGCTACGAGGCCTGGTTCGCGCGCGTGAGCGCGCTCATGCCGGGCAAGTACCAGCTCGGCAATCTCGGCAGCTGGGCGATCAACGGCGCGGCGGTGCCGCCGGCGTACATCGACATGCTGAACGGCGGCACGCTGGAGGCGGCGATCGGCAAGCCCTATTCCGCGGAATCCAGGTACGGCTGGCAGGCGATGATGAGCCAGTACGACACCGACATGTCGGTCGTGAGTGAGCCGAAGCTCGTCATCTTCAACCAGTGGGGGAGTCCCGCGGACTATCAGGCCTTCCGCTACGGCTTCGCCTCCTGCCTGATGAACGACGGCTATTACAGCTTCACGAGCAACACGGGCGGCTATCACGGCGTCGTCTGGTTCGATGAGTACAACGCCATGCTCGGTGAGCCGACCATGCCGCCGCCGACGGCCCCGTGGCAGAACGGCGTCTGGCGTCGCGACTTCGCCGACGGCATCGCTCTGGTGAATCCCAAGGGCAACGGCGAGCAGACCGTGACGCTCGGCGGCACGTTCGTGCATCTCGCGGGGAGTCAGGATCCCGCCGTCAACAACGGCCAACGGGTGACCACGGTGACGCTGAAGGACCGCGACGGGCTGATCCTCCTGCGGCCATCGCCGCTCGTGCAGCCGAAGGCGCCGACACGGTTCGGTTCGGACTGAATCCGCCGGGCGTCTCCGAATGAAGACATTGACGTCGCGCCAGGAGCTGGGAACAATATCGTCCGTGCCGTCGGCGTGTCGGTAT
>JAKAZP010000383.1 GCA_021815905.1 Pseudomonadota bacterium
GTTCGCGCACCGTTACCGCGCCGCGTTGCATCTGCTCGAGAGCGATCACAAACTGCACAATCAGATCCGCGTCATCCAGTACCTGTTCGAATACTTCCTGATCGCGCTCGATCTGCCGGCGCTCGCCTTCGAGTAGGCGCCATCGCCGCGATTCGCGCATAAACCGCGGCTCGGCTGCACTTTGGCCGGGGCGACGACCGGATGAACTGGCTCTTGCATCGACTGCTGGCGCTGTGGGTGCGATTCAAGATCCTGCCCGAGGAGGACATCGCCTCGCGGCTTCAGAGCCGCGCCGCCCCCATCTGCTACGTGCTCGAGAGGCGCAGCGTCACCGATCTGGCCGTTCTTCAAAGCGCCTGCGTGCGCCTGAAGCTGCCGCGCCCGCGCAAGCGACTGTTCGGCGGCTCGGGCGACCTGAGGTCCTTCTTCTATCTGAGCCGCCCGCGCGGATTCTGGGACGAGCGGCTCGATCGCCGGCCCCCGCGCGAGCTCGGGCAGATGCTCGCGGCCCTCGATGCCGATCCTTCGCTCGATGTGGATCTCGTGCCGGTCGCCGTGTACTGGGGGCGCGCGCCGCAGCGCGAAGGCTCCTGGTTCCGGCTGCTGCTCGTGGAGAACTGGGCGCTGACGAGCCGCGCGCGCAAGTTCCTGCAGGTGGTCTTCAATGGGCGCAATACGCTGGTCGAGCTCGAGGAGCCGATCTCCCTTCGGAGTCTGCTCGGAGAGGAGACGGGCCTCGCCGTGCGGGGCCGCAGGGTGGCGCGCTCGCTGCGAGCGCTGTACGCGCAGCACCGCTCCTTCCGAATCGGCCCCGACCTTTCGCACCGCCGCACCATCCTCACGCGGGTACTGCGCACCCGCGCGGTGCGCGCCGCCATGGCGCAGGAGATGCGCGAGAAGAAGATCACGAGGCGCATGGCGCTCGAGCAGGCCACGCGGTATGCGGAGGAGATCGCCGCCAACTACTCGCACGCCTTCGTCCGCTTTCTCGAGCGGCTGCTGACATGGCTCTGGAACCGTCTCTACGACGGGGTGGTCGCGGGGCACCTCGAGACGCTCGGCCGCTCGACCCAGGGGAACGAGATCGTGTACGTCCCCTGCCACCGCAGCCACATGGACTACCTGCTGCTGTCGTACGTGATCTACGTCAACGGCGGGTACGCCGTGCCTCACATCGCCGCGGGGATCAATCTCAATCTGCCGGTGGTCGGCCGCTTGCTGCGCATGGGCGGGGCTTTCTTCATCCGCCGCAGTTTCCGCGGAAACGCCCTGTACACCGTCGTGTTCGTGAGCTACCTCGCGGCCATCATGGCCCGCGGCCATTCGATCGAGTACTTCATCGAGGGCGGCCGCAGCCGCACCGGGCGGCTGCTGCAGCCGAAGACCGGAATGCTGTCGATGACGGTGCGCAGCTTCCTGCGCGACCCGGTGCGTCCGGTGCTGTTCCTGCCCGTCTATTTCGGCTACGAGCGCATCGTCGAGGGCGATACCTACGTGGGCGAGCTCTCCGGCAAGCCGAAGGAGAAGGAGACGGTGCTGGGGCTCCTGCGCTCGCTGCGCAAGCTACGCGAGCGCTTCGGACAGGTCCACGTCAACCTCGGCGAGCCGATCGCGCTCGCCGACGTGCTCGACCGGTACGACGGGCAGTGGCGCGAGCGCGCCTTCGACGATGACGTGCGGGCGCCGTGGATCGCCGCCGCCGTCGATGAGCTCGCCGGGCGCATCATGCGCAACATCAACTCCGCCGCCGCGGTGACCCCGATCAATCTGCTCGCCACCGTGCTGCTCGCGATGCCGCGACAGGCGCTGCCGGAAGCGGATCTGGCGCGCCAGATCGATCTGTACCTGGCATTGCTGCGCGGATTTCCCTACAGCGAGCGCGTCACGTTGACCCGGCTCGACGGCGCGGGCGTCATCGCCTATGGCGAAGCCATGAGGGTGCTGCAGCGTGAGAAGCACGCCTTCGGGGACATCCTGCGCATGACGGACGAGAACGCGGTCCTCGCGACGTACTTCCGCAACAACGTTCTGCACCTGTTCGCGCTGCCCTCGCTCCTCGCCTGCGTGTTCGGCAGCAACGCGGAGGTGCGGCACGAGGACATCCAGCGCCTCGCGTGGAGAATCTACCCGTACATCGCCGAGGAGCTTTTCCTGCGCTGGAGCGAAGCGGAATTGCCGGCGGCGGTCGAGCGCGTGCTCGCGTGTCTCGAGCGGCACGGCCTGATCGCGGCGCACGAGGGCTCATGGCGCCGCCCCCCGCCTTCCTCGACGCAGGCGATGCAGCTGTCGGTGCTCGCGCAGGCCACCATTCAGACCATCGAGCGCTACTATCTCGTGATCGCGCAGCTCATCGCCGCCGGCAGCGGCCGGATCAGCCAGTCGATGCTCGAGCAGCGCTGTCAGCTGAACGCGCAGCGCATCGCGATGCTCTACGGCCTCAATTCCCCGGAGTTCTTCGACCGCGCGCTGTTCGAGAATTTCATCGATCTGCTGAAGCGCCGGGGGGTCGTCCGCAACGCGGGCGGCGGCACGCTGGATTTCGACGAAGTGCTGCTGCGGGTGGCGGAGGACGCGCAATTCGTGCTGAGCGAGCAGATCCGGCACAGCATCCTGCAGGTCACCCACTCCTGAGGTGCGCTCGAGAGGCCGCCTCACTCCTCCCAGCGCACCTTCCCCCGCAGCCCCTTGGTGGCCCGGCGCTCGCCCTTTCGCTCCAGGCGCCGCTCCCGGGAGGCGCGCGTGGGACGCGTCGGGCGGCGGACCTTCGGCGTCACGAGCGCCCGGCGCACGAGCAGCGTCAGGCGCTCGAGCGCCTCCCGGCGGTTCTGCTCCTGCGTGCGGTGATTGCGCGCGACGATCAGCAGGGCCCCCTCGTCGGTCAGCCGGCGGCCGGCGATCGCGCGCAGGCGCGTCTTCGCTGCCGCGTCCAGCGACTCCGTGCCGGCGAGATCGAAGCGCAGCTGGGCCGCGCTCGCCACCTTGTTCACGTTCTGGCCGCCCGGGCCCGAGGCGCGCACGAACGACCAGGAAAGGTCCCGGTCGGGAAGCGCAAGATCGGGTGTGATGGAGATTGGCACGACGAGACTCCCGGTGCGCGCAGGCGCCGCGCAACGGATTACGCGTTCAGGTCCGGGATGAGCTCGCTCTCGAGTCGGGTGATCTGATCCTTGAGCATGAGCTTGCGCTTCTTCAGGCGCCTCAGCTGCAGCT
>JAKAZP010000384.1 GCA_021815905.1 Pseudomonadota bacterium
TGCCGGACAACGACATCCGCATCGACAACGGAGCGGTGAGCGGCCACCACTCCCTGATCATCAACATCCTCAACGACTCGTTCCTCGAGGACTTGAACAGCACCAACGGCACCTACGTCAACGGCAAGCTGATCAAGAAGCACGCGCTGCAGCACGGCGACGTCATCACCGTCGGCCATCATCAGCTGCGTTTCGTGGAGGACGACGAGCAGCAGGACGAATTCGAGAAAACCCTCGTCATCCAGCCCTCCGCGCGTCCGGTGGAGAAGCTGCGCGCGGCGGCCGAGGGGGCCGGGGCCGCCGAGGCGCCCAGCGCCGCGGCCTTCGGGCAGGCCGGAAGGACGCGCGTCCCGCCGGACGGGGCGGTGACGAAGAAGGCGAAGTTGCAGGTGCTGTCCGGCGCGTTCGCCGGACGCGAGCTCGATATAACGAAGGCGCTCACGACCCTCGGACGGCCGGGGGTACAGGTCGCCGCCATCACCCGCCGAGCGGAGGGGTACTACATCGTGCACGTCGACAGCGGCAAGCCGGATGACTTTCCGCTGCTCAACGGCTCGCCCATCGGGGCGCAGGCGAAACGGCTGAGCGACAATGACGTCATCCAGCTCGCCGGCGTCAAGATGGGATTCTTTCTCGCCTGACGGCGATCGCGCGCCGGGTGCACGACCGGCGCGGCGCTAGCGCAGCTCGAGCGGCACGCGCTGACTGACGCCGCAGAGCAGCTCGTAGGGAATCGTGCCCGCGTGCCGGGCGATCTCCTCCACGGGCAATCCGGCGCCCCAGAGCACGACCGGCGTGCCGACGCGCACCCCCGGGAGCTCGGTCACATCGAGCGCAATCATGTCCATGGAGACGCGCCCGCAAAGCGGCGCCCGCCGGCCGTCGACGAGCAGCGGCGTGCCGTTCGGCAGCGCCCGGGCGAGCCCGTCGCCGTAGCCCGCCGCGACGATGGCCACCTTCGAGTCCCGCGCGGCCCGCCAGGTGCCGCCGTAGCCCACCGTTTCCCCGCGCGGCACCTCGCGCACGGCGATCACCCCGGTCTCCAGGCTCATCACCGGACGCAGTCCGAGATCGGAGCCCGTGCGGCCGGCGAAGGGAGAGGCCCCGTAGAGCGCGAGTCCCGGCCGCACCCAGTCGCACCCGAGATGAAGATCGCTGAAAAGACCGGCGGAGTTGGCGATGCTGATGGCGCAGTCGAGCCCGCGGCTGGCGTCGCGGAAGCGGCGCACCTGCTCCCGGGTCATGACGTGGTCGGGCTCATCGGCCCGGGCGAGATGCGTGAGCAGGCGGATCTCGAGCGGCGGGGGCTGCAGGCTCTTCAGCCGCCTCAGCGCCTCGGGGAAGTCCTGCGGGCGGAATCCGAGGCGGTTCATTCCGGTGTCGATCTTGACCCAGAGGACGAATCGGTGCGAACCGGGATCCTCCTCCAGGATCTCGATCTGCAGCGCATCGTGCACCACGAGGTCGAATCCGTGCCGGGCCGCTTCCAGCAGCTGCTCCCCGGCGAAAACCCCCTCGAGGAGCACGACCGGCTGGGTGACCCCTTGCGCGCGCAGCGCGAGGCCTTCCTCGAGCCGCGCCACCGCGAACGCATCGACCTCGGAGAGCGCGAGCGCCGTCGGCACGAGACCGTGTCCGTAGGCGTTGGCCTTCACCACCGCCATGATCCGTGCGCCGCGCGCCCGCTCGCGGATCGTCCGGACATTGTGCCGCAGCGCCGCCGTGTCGATGACCGCGCGGATCAGGCGGCTCACCGCAGCACGCCTTCGGCGTAGGCATCGGACACGTAGTTGGCGAAGCGCGTGAACTGACCCTGGAAGGTGAGCACGAACGTGCCGATCTCGCCGTTCCTGTGCTTGACCAGGTCGATCTCGGCGATGCCCTTCTTGGTCGTGTTCTTGTCGTAAACTTCATCGCGGTAGATGAGCAGGATCATGTCGGCGTCCTGCTCGATCGCGCCACTGTTGTGGCTGACGATCCCGTCGGAAATCCAACTCGCAGGCCCGGGAACCGTCAGATCAAAAACATCCTCGTCGTCCTGCGGAACGACGTCCACGACCCGATCCCAGAAGAGATCCGACGTGGCGATCGCCGCAGGATCCGGCGCGGACAGCAGCTCGGCCTCACCGCGTGCGAGCTCGGACGCTCTCGTCCAGCCTTTGCCCGTCAGCAACCGATGCTTCGGAGTCACCCGGATCGAACGGCCGCTCGCAAGCTTGATGCTCGCCAGGGCGCGCTTGCCGACCTTCCAGACCTTGTCGGATCGTGCTGGCACGATGCGCTGATTCTCGTCGATTGCCCATACCTCCGGCTGCGTGCCCACCAAGGTCGCGATCGGCACCTGCCTGCCGTCGGCAAGCCACACGAGCGTATCTCCCGAGACGCACTCGCGAAGATCCGACATCACCGGCTTCTTGTGCTCGCGCTGCTCCACCGCGCGGTTGAGCTGGGAGAGCGCGATCACCGGCACGGCGAGCTCCTTGGCGAGAACCTTGAGCCCGCGGGAGATCTCGGCGATCTCCGTCGCACGGTTCTCCTTCGTCCCCGGCACCTGCATGAGCTGCAGGTAATCCACCACCACCAGGCTCAAGCCGTGCTCGCGCTTGACCCGCCGGGCACGGGCGCGAAGCTCCGTCGGCGTCAGCGCCGGCGTCTCGTCGATGAAGATCTTCGCTTCCGAGAGTTGACTCGTGGCGCTCGTGATCCGCACCCAGTCCTCATCGGAGATGCGCCCGCTGCGCAGGCTCGAGAGCGGCACCCCGCCGATCGAGGAGAGCATGCGGGTGATCACCTGCTCGGAGGGCATCTCGAGGGAGAACAGGGCCACCGAGGCGCGCGTCCCGTGGTGCACCGCGGCGTATTCGGCCATGTTGACGGCGAGGGTGCTCTTGCCCATCGACGGGCGCCCCGCGATGACGATGAGATCCCCCGGACGCAGGCCGCCGGTGATCCTGTCGAAATCGGTGAACCCGGTCGGCAGGCCCCGCAGCGTATCCGGGTTGCTGTGCCACTGGTCGATCTGATCGATGACCTGTGGCAGGAGGGTGCGGACGGCCACCGCGCCCTGGCGGCCGCGGAAGCCGGCCTCGGCGATCTCGAACACCCGCTGCTCGGCGCGGTCGACCAGCTCGCGGGCGGTCTGGCCGTCGTTGCCGAAGCCCGCGGTGGCGATCTCGGTGCCGGCGCGGATCAGCTGACGGAGCAGGGA
>JAKAZP010000385.1 GCA_021815905.1 Pseudomonadota bacterium
ATCGATACTCCCCGCATCTGCGGGTGCTCGCGCGCGACACCCGGGCCCGGAACAAGCACCTTCCGGTGATCTCGGGCATCGCCGCGGCGACGGATGCCCTGAGGCCTTTCGGGCTCGCGCCGGTGTCGACCCAGTGCGCCACCATCGTAGTGCCCGGCGAGGGCCCGCAGAGCCTGGTGTTCGTCCACACGCAGCCGCTCGGCAAGCATTCCGGCGCCAAACCCGTCCCCGACCGGGAGGTGCGCGAGTCCGGCACCGGCTATCTGACCACCTGCCCGGTCGTGCGCCACGCGTTCGATGACGCCGGGCTCGCCCGCGGCGAGCGCCGCGCCAACAGGGTCCTCGACCGGCTCGAGGACGCCTGTCCGGCGCTCTTTCAGCCCGCGCGGGCACTCACGCAGTTCTACGGCGATCCAACCAATCAGATCTGGTCGCGCCGCTACCTCAACACCAACCTCACCGCCTGGGTGAGCCGCGGCTGGGTGCAGTTCGTCGATCCGCTGCGAGGGGGACCTGCGACCTACATCGGCCGCGAGTCGGCCTTCGCCAGCGAGCACGTGCGGGTCGACTGCGGGCGGCGGGGCGAGCGCTACTACGCGAAAGTGGTGCCCGCGGCGGCCGCGGGAGGCGGCCGGTGAGCTCGCCCGGGGAGTCGGTGCGGCTTTCCCGCCCGCCTCGCGCGGCGCTCGCCGCCGTGCGCGCCGCGGTGGCGGGGCGACCGCGGCTCTGCGCCTACGCGACGCTGACGCTGCTCGCGGTCCTGGTCAGCTATCTCCTCGGCAAGGAGATGATGTGGGACACCCTCGACTATCATTTCTATGCGGGGTTCAGCGCGCTCCACGATCGCTTCGGCCGCGACTATTTCGCCGCCGGCGTGCAGACGTACTTCAATCCCTACATCTACGTTCCGTTCTATGCGCTGGTGAGGACGGGGCTCCCCTCCCTCGCTGTCGCTTCCATTCTCGCCGTCACGCAGAGCGTCATCTTCTGGATCACGTACGAGCTGACCCTCGCCGTCGCGCCGGCGGACGAGCCTCGATGGCGCCTGGCCGCGGCCGCCTGCGCCGCCTTGCTCGCGCTCGCCAACCCCATCCTCATCGACCAGCTCGGCTCGAGCTACGCGGACATCACGACCTCCGAGATCGTGCTCGCCGCGTGGCTGCTGCTCATCCACGCGGTGCGCACGCCGGGGGCCTGGCGGGTCGCGACGGCGGGACTGCTGCTGGGAATGGCGAGCGCCCTGAAGCTCACCAACTCGCTGCATGCGCTCTCGGCCTGCGTCCTGGTGCTGTTCCTGCCGATATCGTGGCGCGGGAAGCTCCGCTCCGGGCTCGCGTTCGGGGCCGCGATGGGGTTGGGATTCCTGGTCATCGCCGCCCCCTGGGCGATCCGTCTCGAGCATCACTTCGGCAATCCGCTCTTCCCGCTCTTCAACAGCATCTTCCGCTCGCCGCAGTTTCCCACGACCCCGATGCTCGATTTTCGCTTCGTGCCGGATTCGGTGCGCGAAGCGCTGATGCGACCCTTCGCCCTCGCGGCGCCGGTGACCTTCGTCGATGACGAGTTTGCGGCGCCCGATCTTCGCTATGCGCTGCTGCTGGTGCTCGCCGCGCTGGCGCTCGCGCGCTGGGGCTGGAAGCGGGTGCGGCGCGTGCCCGGTGCGCCGGCCGCCACGGCCGATCCGCAGTCGCTGCGGGCATTGACGGCCCTCGGCTGCGCGTTCCTCATCGACTGGAGCCTGTGGCTGACCATCTCCGGCAACGGGCGATACTTCCTCGCCATGGCGTGCGTCGCCGGCATCCTCGCCGTGACGCTGGCATTTCGCCTCCTCCGCGCCCGTCCCAAGGCGCTCGGGTATCTGCTGGTGGCGGTGTTCGCCGCGCAGGTCCTGCAGCTCGTCCTCGGTGCGAGCTATCGCCTGCCCGCGGCGTGGGATGGCGGCCCCTGGTTCCAAGTCTCCATTCCGCCCACGCTGCGCAGGTCGCCCGACCTCTTCTTCTCCGTCGGCGAGGAATCGAACTCCTTCATTGCGCCGTTCCTCGCCCGGGGGGCGGCGTTCGTGAACCTCGACGGGGACTACGTGCTCGGCCCTGGAGGGGCGAACGGCGCACACGTCGAGCGGTTGATCCACCGCTATGCGGGTCACATCCGGGTCGCCGAGCTGGAATCGCAATTCGACTTCTCGAAAGGGGGCGGACTTCCGGACCTCGCGCACGTCGACGACACCCTGGCTCCCTTCGGCCTGCGAGCCGACGCCGGCGATTGCGCGACGATCGTCATCCACGACGTGCGACATCGCTGGCGCAAGGTCCTGCCCGGAACCCTTCCGATCCATCTCGCGCAGCTCCAGGGCAAGATCCTTCGGGTGCCGGTTTCCCCCGACGGCTACCTCGTGACCTGCCGGGTCGTGCCCGATCCGGCCGGCCGCGTGACGCTCGCGCAGGCCGAGCGCGAGCCGGATCTGGCGTTCGATCGGCTCGAGAGCGAGTGCCCGCGACTCTTCCAGCCGCCGCACCCGGTGACCGAAGCCTACGGGGACGGTCGCAGGGGCTATCTCTGGATGAGGAAATATCCCGGCACCAATCTCACGATCGTGATCAGCGGCGGCACGGTTCGCTTCGTCGACGGCACCCGAGGCGGGCGTCCGGACGTGCTCGGCCGCGAAAGCGACTGGGCCAAGGGGCCGGTGCCGGTGGTGTGCGGCAGGCGCGGAGAGTCCTACTTCGCCCGGATCGTGTCGCCGGCCCGTTGATGTCCGCCGATGCGCGCAGAGGCCCGCGCTAGAGGGCCGCGGTGGGATCGCTCGCCGGCGCGCGATAGGTGAACAGCCACTGGCCGAGGAAGCTCAGCGGCATGTTGAGGGCGGCCAGCAGGACCGCCGCCGCGAGATACCAGAGGTGCAGCCGGTCGACCAGCCACTCGAGAGCCAGCGTGTTGGCGCCGAGCAGTGCGGCGTTCACCGTCATGTAGCGGAGCGCGCCGGTGTGATTGACCGATTTCGCCGAGAACGTGAAGCGGGCGTTCAGCAGATAGCCGGTGACGTTGGTGATCACGAATGATCCGGCGTAGGCCACCAGGTAGTTGAGACCCGCCAGCTCGTCGAGACCGTAGAGCGCGACGATCCCGATACCGAGGCAGGCGAGACCGACGGCGCAGAATCGTGCGAGTTTCACGAGTCGCTCGGGCATGCTCGCAGTCTGGGTCACGT
>JAKAZP010000386.1 GCA_021815905.1 Pseudomonadota bacterium
GTGGCGGTCGCGAGCGCCAGCACGAGGAGACTGCCTGCCGTTCGCCTTATCGCCCGGAATTGTCGCATTCGCCCGAATCCTCGCGCCAGCCGCGCTGCTTGAGGCGGCCACGGACGCATCGGGCGGTGATCGCCCCCGCCGCATGCCGTCGCCTGGCGGAACTTTATGAGTAATCGATTACAGACTCAAGCCGAACGCGAAGATCGCCTCATCCGGCGCGGGCGCCAGGACCGGCGCATCCGTGCAGAAACAGCGCCACCGCCCCCCTCACGTGCGCCCCGAGCCGCGATCCGGACAGCGGCGGGGAGCCGTAGAGCCTGCGGCTCACCGCGCCGGAGGCCACGAGATCGAGGAAACGCTCGGCGTCCTTGCTCGGCTCGCGGCAATCGAGCCCTCCGGCGCGGCTCCACCCGCGCAGCCGCCGTGCGAGCACGGCTTGCAGCGGCCGCCCGGCCGTTTCCTGGAACACCCGCTCGAGCCTCGGGAACTTGTGCCCCTCGGCGATCCCGAGGCGACCGAGGAAGATCAGCTCATCACCGAGCAGCCACTCGAGCGTGCGGGTGCCGAAGACGGTCAGCCACCGTTGCGGCGAGTCCGAGGGGACGAGGCGCGAGTTCACCCGCGCCTGCCATCCGCCGGCGATCCGCCGCACCACCGCCTCGAGCAGCGCTTCCTTGCTCGGAAAGTACCGGAACAGCGTCGCTTTCGAGCCGCCGAAGCGCCGGGTGATGCGGTTCGTGCTGGCGGCTTCGTATCCATGCGCCATGAACTCCGCCTGCGCCGCATCGAGAATTCGCGCGCAGACGACCTCGGGATCGCGGCTCACCGGCTCTTTCATGGAAGGAACGCCCGTGATAAATGTACCATATGGTTTCTTTGAGAGCCGGTTGACGGAGCCACCGATGGAATCTTATCTGCGCAACGCCTGGTATGTCGCCGCCTGGGAGGAGGAGCTCGCGGACGATGCGCTGCTCGCGCGCACGTTGCTCGGAGTGCCGCGGGTTCTTTACCGCCGGCGCGAGCGGCACGGCCATGTCCTGCTCGAGGATCGCTGTCCGCATCGATTCGCACCGCTCAGCCTCGGCACCCGCTGCGGCGATGCCATCGAGTGCGCCTATCACGGGCTGCGATTCGATCCGCAGGGCCTGTGCGTCCACAATCCCCAGGGCGGCCCGCCGCCGGCCCGGGCCCGCATCGAATCGCTGCCCGTCACGGCGCGCCACGGGCTCGTCTGGTTCTGGCCCGGCGATCCCGCGCGCGCCGACCCCGCGCTCATCCCCGATTTCTCGCTCATGGACCAGGGCGTGCGCCGCCGCTGCAGCCACTTCCGCGCCCACTACGAGCTGTTGGCCGACAACCTGATGGACCTGAGCCACGTCGACTTCCTGCATCGGCGTACGTTCAATACCGCGGGAACACATGGCGAGTCGCGACACGAGGTCCACGGCGGCGCGGGTGAGACGCTCTGGAACACCTGGCTCATACCCCGCGTGCGGCGCTTCCCCGTCCTCGAGCCGCATTTCGCACCCGACGAGCCGATCGACCAATGGACGGAGATGCGCTGGGACCCGCCCGCGAGCATGATTCTCAGGCTCTCGTGGGCGCCAGCCGGAGGCGATGCATCCGCCGCGCGCCTCAGCATGGCCAACCCCCACATCATCACCCCGGAGACCGAATCGAGCTCTCATTACTTCTGGACCTGCGAGGACAACGACCAGGCCGAAGCGTTCGCCCGGACGGTGTTCGACTCCGAGGACAAGCCCATGATCGAGGCCGTGCAGTCGCGCATGGGGTCGGCGGGATTCTGGGAGTCGGCGCCGCTCGTGCTGAAGGGCGACACCGGGGCGATCCGCGCCCGTCGCAGGCTTCAGCGCCTGCGACGGCTCGAAGCCGCCGACTCCGCAGCGAAGGCGCGCTGAGCCGGTCGGCCGGGTTGGCATCTGTAAACGATTTCAGTAAGATCCGGCGGATTCCCTCCCACGCGAGGCCGTTTTCGTGGCGCTGTTCGAGCCTTTCCCGGGCAACTACGTCTGGAACCTGTCGGTCGCCATCGCACTCGCGAGCGGCGCGCAGATCGGAGAGATCGTCGACATGTGCCAGCCGCTCAAGGAGGCGGCGGTCCGCGGCGAGGACGCCGGCACGGCCGAATTTCTCGCCGCCTGGGTGCGGATGGCCGACCAGCTGATCGATCTGGCCGGGGAGGATGAGCGCCGCGGGCGGAGCTTCTCCGCCGCCGGCAAGCTCCAGAGAGCCGCGCTCTATCTCCTCACCGCCGAGCGCATGCAGGGACACGGTCATCCCGGGCGCGCCGAGACCTATGCCAAGGCCCGGCAGGCGTTTCGATCGGCGATGATCCTCGGAAAGGAGAACGGGGAGCGATGCGAGATCCCGTATGCCGGGAAATCCATACCCGGCCTGCTCACGCGCGCCGCAGGCGCCTCCGGGCCCACGCCCTGCGTGCTCTTCGTCAACGGCCTCGACAGCTGCAAGGAGCTGCTTCACTGGACCGGATTGCCGCGCGCCCTCGCCCGCCGGGGAATCTCGACCCTCTGCATCGATCAGCCGGGAACCGGCGAAGCCCTGCGCCTGAGCGGCCTGCACGCGACGCACGAGGCCGAGCGCTGGGCGAGCCCGTGTTATGACTGGCTGGCTTCCCGGGACGAGGTCGATGCCGGCCGCATCGGCATGTCGGGCATTTCCCTCGGCGGTTACTTCGTGCCGCGGGCGATGGCCTTCGAGCCGCGCTTTGCGAGCGGCGCGGTGTGGGGGGCCAATCACGACTGGGCCGAAGTGCAGCGCAAGCGCATTCAGCGCGAGGGCGAGCATCCGGTGCCCCATTACTGGAATCACGTGATGTGGGTGTTCGGGGCGACGGACATGCAGGAATTCCTCGAGCGCGCGCGCGGGATGACCCTGGATGGCATCCTCGATCGGATCAAGGTGCCCTTCCTCGTGACCCATGGAGAGCGCGATCGTCAGATTCCCCTCGCCTACGCCCACCGCACGTACGAGCAGCTCACCTCGAGCCCCCGGCGCGAGTTGAAAGTGTTCACCGACCGCGAGGGCGGGGTCGAGCACGTGGGTGCCGACAACATGGCTTTCGGGCGGGACTATATCGCGGACTGGTTTGCGGATACCCTCGGAGGTCACACGTCATGAGCAGAGCCCCCGTTCGGCGCGTCGTCACCGGACACGACGCGGAAGGCC
>JAKAZP010000387.1 GCA_021815905.1 Pseudomonadota bacterium
CAGCAGACCTCGAGGGTTGGATTCGGTCGGCGCGCCCACGGTGCTCACCGGGAGATGACCGGGAGCGCCGCCGGCTTCACAGCAGATGCCGCAGGTCCGGCAGGTATTTCTCCAGCGAGCCGGTGTTGACCACCACCACGCGCTCGCCGGGGCGCACCGCTCCCTGCTCCGCGAGCGGCCCGAGCGCCGCGAGGCAGGCGGCGCCTTCCGGACAGATCCACCAGCGCTTCTCGCGCCAGACGGCCGTGAGCGCCGCCTCCATCCGCGCCTCCTCCACGCGCACGGCGCAACCGCCGCTCGCCCGGATGATCTCGAGCACCTTGAAGTGCCCGACACCCCCGGGCACGTTGAGTCCGAAGCACAGTGTTCTCCCCGCCTCGGCCGCCGCGGTGTCGGCGGCGCCGCGCTCGAACGCCTCGACGATGGGCGCGGTCGCGGCGGACTGCACGCAGATCATGCGCGGCCGCTCGGAGCCGATGAGTCCGAGCGCTTCGAGCTCGGCGAAAGCCTTCCACATCCCGAGCACTCCCGTGCCACCGCCGGTCGGATACACGATGACGTCCGGTACGCGCCAGCGCGACTCTCCGCGCGCCGGTTCCGCGAGCTCGAGTCCCAGAGTCTTCTTGCCCTCGATCCGCCAACCCGGCTCCTGGAAGGTGGCGACGTTGAAATACCCGTCCGGGAGGTAGCGCTCGCGCATGCGCGCTCCGGCCTCGCGGATCGTGCCCTCCACCAGCTCGAGCCTCACCGCCGTGCTGCGCGCGGCGAAGGCCGCGACTCGTCCCTGGATCGGCATCGGGGTGTCCGTCGGCATGATGACCGCGGTCTCGAGACCCGCGGCGTGCGAGTACTCGAGCAGCGAGTCCCCCGCGTTGCCTTGAGTCGGCACCACGAGCTTCTTCAGCCCGAAGCGACGAGCCATGGAGACCGCCAGGGCCATGCCGCGGTCCTTGAACGATTGGGTGGGATTCGCGCCGTAGCCCGGCTCCGGCTTGCCCTCGTCCTTCACCTGCAGTCGCAGTCCGACCTTCCGCGCCACCGGGTGATCGGCATACTCGCGCAGCGGCGTGTGCCCCTCGCCCAACGCCACGATGTGCCGCTGGTCGCCTGGGTCTGCCACATCGAGCGGCAACAGCGCGCCGAATCGCCACAGATCGCGGCGCTCGGGGTGGTACCACCCGAGCCCGGGCCGCTCGCGCGCGAGCCGCTCGAGATCGAGGATGACCTCGACCGGGCGGTTGTCGAGCGGATCGAGATTCATCAGCCGGTCGGCCGGGTATTCCCGGCCCGAGCCTGTTCCGCGCAGACATCGTACGTAGCTCATCGGGCTCCCGCGATCCGGAGGTTGCGCATCGATGTTAGCAAACCGGCGCGCGGGCAGCGCCCCGCGGCCGCGATCGCCGCCGCGTGAGACGCGCAGCCCGGCGCAAGCGGGCGGCGCGGCGAAAGGCTTGACTCGAGCGGCGCGGTGCGCAGACTCGGGGCATGGCGAGGCGCGGGAGTGCAAGCCGAGCCGGTCAGAATCCCAGCCGCCCGAGCGCATCCGCCACCCGGGTCCGCAGGGGCTGTGACGTGAGCGGAAAGGCGCGCAGAAAATCCTCGCGACGGAGGTGCGCATTGCGGCCTCGGGCCTGCTCGGCCCACGAGAGCGCACGGGTCGCATCGCCATTCAGCCAGTGAGCGGTCGCCGCGATCAGGGTGATCAGGACGTGCGCGCCGGGAGATCGTGCGGCGCGCTCCCCCCACGCGGCCGCCTCGGCATCCTCGCCCTCGACCATGTGCGCGAAGGCGCGCGTGCCCATCATCGCGTAGTGGAGCGGGTCGATCGGGCTGAGGTGCATCGCGAGATCCACGTGCTCGCGCGCCGGCGCGGCGCGGCCGGAAAGCGCCTCGGTCCATCCGAGCGCGTACACGCCCTGGGCGTAGTGGGGACTTACGCGGATCGCGCGCTCCAGCCAGGCACGGCTCGTCTCGAGATCGCCCTCGAGCCAGAAGCTGCGCCCCATGGTGAAGTTGACGAAGGGGTCGAGCGGATCGAGCTCGAGCCCGCGCTCGGCGTGCCGGCGCGCCTCGCGTGTCTCCCCGCCGTGGTCGGCGCTGTAGCCCATGAATGCCGATTGAAAGTGCACGAATGACAGTCCGGCGTGCGCGCGCGCGAACGTCGGCTCGAGTTCCACGGCGCGCGCGAACAACCGGGCCGCGAGCAAACTGTCGGCGCGATTGAAGCGATACAGGTGCTGCAAGCCCAAGTGGTACGCCGACCACGCATCGAGATCCGCCGGCGCCGCGAGACGCGCCGACGCGGCTTCATGCAGCGGAATCCCGATGTCGAGGGCGGTGAGCACGCGAGCGCGGATGTCCTCCCGCATCGAATGCACGTCGTCGATCATTCCCGTGAAGCGGTCCGCCCACACGACCGCGCCGCTTTCGGCATCGATGAGCTCGACCACCACGGCGAGGCGACGGCTCGTGCATTCCACGGTGCCCGAGAGGCAGTAGCGCACCCCGAGAAGCCTGCCGATCGCCGGGTAGTCGCAACCCTCGGTGCTCACGCGAAAGGATGACCCGCGCGCGGTGACCTGAAGCCACCGCAGCCGGGCGAGCTCGGCGATGAGCTCATCGGGCAGCGCGGTCGCGATCGCCGCGTAGCGCCCGGGACGGCCGACCGTGCGAAACGGCAGCACGGCGAGCGAGGGACGATAGCGCGCTTGGTGAGGCGCCGACCGCCCGCCTCCCACCCGGTCCGGCGCATCGACCGGGCGCACGCCGGCAGGCGGCCCGGAAGGCTCGAGCACGGTGACGGGTGCGAGGAAGCGAAAGCCCCGCCGGTGAAGCGTTCTGATGAATCGTTGCGCACGGCCGTCATCGTCGAGCGCCTGACGGGCCGACTTGATCCGGCTCGAGATGGCGGCGTCGGAGACGGGCCGTCCGTCCCAGACCTTCTCGATGATCTCCTCTTTCGACACCAGTCGCTCGCGGTTCTGCGCGAGCAGCGCGAGCAGCGCGAACACCTGCGGCTCGAGCGGGCGCACCCGTCCTTCAGCGCGCAGCTCCCCGGCCGAAAGGTCCAGCTCGAATGGGCCGAACCGGTAGATCATCCCGGTAGCATAGGCTCGGGGCGCAGGGTGCACCAAATCTCCAGGAATTCTCCAGCGAGCCTGCAAGCATCGCCCGATCCCTCGTGGGAGTCTCGCCCTCACGGCCCG
>JAKAZP010000388.1 GCA_021815905.1 Pseudomonadota bacterium
CAGCATCGCCATTTCCGGGGTGTACCTGGGGCCTGCGGTGGGTGTGCTCGCGGGAGGACTGTTGATCGCGGCCATCGGCTGGCGGGCGATGTTCCTGATCTTTGGCGGACTGGCGCTGCTCTGGCTGCTGCCCTGGACGCTGCATGCGCGCAGCGTGCCCGGCACCGACCGGCGGGAGTCACCGACCTTCCCGCCGCTGCGCCGGGTGCTCGGCCAGCGCGCGCTCTGGGGCGCGAGTCTCGGTCATTTCTGCAATGTGTTCGGGCTCTACTTCCTGCTCTCCTGGATGCCCCTCTGGCTGGTTCACCACCGTGGCTATTCCCTCACCTCGATGGCGAAGCTGCTCGCGGCGATCTATCTCGTGAGCGCGATCGCGGCGGTGCTCGCGGGCTGGACGTGCGATCGGTTGATCGCCTCCGGGCTCTCTGTCAATGCCGTGCGCAAGAGCGTCTCGACGATCGGGCATGTCGGAAGCGCGGTGGGCCTCCTCGGCTGTGCGATCGGCAGCCCGGCAGTGGTCGTCGCCAGCCTCTTCCCCGCGACCGCGTGTCTCGCCATCGTCGCCGTCTATCCCATCGCGCAGACGCTGGCGGGGCCGCGCGCCGCGGGGCGCTGGGTCGGAGTGCAGAATTGCGTGGCCAACATCGCCGGGATCATCGGTCCGGTGATCACCGGCTGGATCGTCGATCGGACCGACTCGTTCGAGTGGGCATTCCTGCTGGTGGCGGGTGTCGTCCTCGTGGGCGCGCTGGGGTGGGGAGTGATGATTCCACGCGTCGAGGAGGTGAACTGGAATCCGGACGCTAGCGCGAGCCCGCCCCTCGCCCGTGCGGAGTCGTGAAATCGAGCACCGGCCCGAGGGGGATGATGCCCGTCGGATTGATGTGCCGATGGCTGCCGTAGTAATGCTGCTTGTACTCATCGAGGGCGACCGTGCCCGCGATACCCGGCATCTGGTACAGCTCCCGCGTGTAACCCCAGAGCGCGGGATATTCGTAAAGATGCCGCAGGTTGCATTTGAAATGGCCGTAGTAGACGGCATCGAAGCGCACGAGCGTCGGGAACAGCCGCCAGTCGGCCTCCGTCAGCGCGCCGCCGACCAGGTAGCGACGATGCGTGAGCCGGTCCTCGAGCCAGTCGAGCGAGGCGAACAGCTCCTTCACCGCTGACTCGTAAGCCGATTGGCTCGCGGCGAAACCCGCGCGATACACCCCGTTGTTGACGGTGGAGTAGACGCGCGCATTGATGTCGTCGATGCTGCCCGCGAGCGCCGCGGGATAAAGACGCGTGCGCACGCCTGTGATCTCATCGAACGCCGAATCGAGCATGCGGATGATGTCCGAGGACTCGTTGCTCACGATCCGGCCCGATACCTTGTCCCAGAGCACCGGGACCGTTGCGCGGCCGGAGAACCCCGGATCGGCCCGCTGATAGATCTCGTAGACGTAGCGGGCCCCGGTGAGCGGATCGGGCGCGGCGAAGGTCCAGCCGTGCTCGAGCATGAGCGGCTCGACGTAACTCACGGAAATGACGTCCTCGAGCCGCTTCAGCACGCGATAGATCAGGGTCCGGTGACACCACGGACAGGCTCGCGCGATGAAAAGATGATAGCGGCCGCGCTCGGCCGGGAAGCCCGAGCTCCCCTCGGGCGTGATGCGCTCGCGAAAGCCGCTCGCCCAGCGGACGAACTCCCCGGAAGCGTCGGCGTAGGAGGCATCGCTGCGCCAGAGTCCCTCGACCAGCCGTCCCATGCCCGGCCTCAGCTCCCCGCCGCCAGGATGCGCATGCCGCTCATTTCACCTTCGAATAGTCGTACCACACCGCCTCGATGTTGTGTCCGTCGGGGTCATACGCGAACGCGGCGTAGTAGCCGGGCCAGTAATCCCGATACCCCGGCCTGCCGTTGTCCTTCGCGCCGGCGGCGAGCGCCGCGGCGTGGAAGGCGTCGACCTCCTCGCGGCTGCGCGCCTCGAACGCGAGGTGCAGCGGAACCACAAGGGATTTCTTCGAGATCCAGAAGTCGGTGTTCTTGCCGTCGTTGAATCCGGCGGCCTCGCCATACTCCATGTTGTTGGTATAGCCGAGCGGCGCGAGCGCCTCGAGGTAGAAGGCCTTGGACCGCGGGTAGTTGCTGACGGGAAGCGAGGTGTGGGCGATCATGCCGGTCTCCGCTCAATTTCGGGTGTGCGGCAGCCAGCCGCATCCGCCGTGACGCGATGCGCCGTGCCGCGCGCTACTTTACTCCCGCCATGAGCCGCTTGACCGGCCGCGTGATCAGCAGCATCACGGCGCCGCTCACGGCGGTCCACCAGAAAAGCTTCATGTAGAGCGCGGGGAGCGTCGTGAGGTCGTGGGCGTTGTAGTCGCCGGACAGCAGGCCCGCCAGGAAGCTCCCGAGCGCGATGGTGAGGAACCACAGACCCATGGTCTGGCCGGCGAAGCGTCGAGGCGCGAGCTTGGTGGTGGAGGACAGGCCCACGGGCGAAAGACAGAGCTCGCCGCACGCGGTCAGCAGATAGGTGCCCGCCAGCCACAGCGGCGAGACGCGGTTCCCCTGCGTCACGCGCAGCGCCGCGACGTACATGACGAGCATGGCCGCGCCCATCAGCAGCAGCCCCCAGCCGAACTTCGCCGGGGAGGACAGATCCCGGTCCCGCCGTCCGAGACGCACCCACAGCGCCGCGAACACCGGCGCCAGCGCGATGATGAAGAACGGGTCGATCGTCTGCATGTCTCCCGCCGGCATGTTCCAGCCGAACACGCGCCGATCGGTGTACCGCTGCGCAAACAGGGTGAACGAGTCGAACATCTGCATGTACGCCATCCAGAACACCGTGGAGGCCGCGAACAGCGCGATCATGGCGAGCACGCGACTGCGCTCGTCCCGGGTGAGTTCGCCGAGGAACGCCATGTAGAGCAGATACGCCCCCATCATGACGCCCACCACGCCCGACACGGCGGTGGAGACCGTGACGGGATCGACGGTGAGGACGCCGCCGAGTGTCAGTGCGGTGAGCGCGCCGATCGCGATCACGAACGCCCCCAGGGCGAGCCAGGAGCGCCGCTGGGTGCTCGCCGGAGCGGCGCCGGCGCGACCCAGGAACCGGCGAGTGGCGAGAAACTGCGCGAGGCCGATCAGCATGCCGAGGGCGGGCAGCGCGAAGCCCGCGTGCCAGCCGTAGCGCTGGGCCACGACCGGTACG
>JAKAZP010000009.1 GCA_021815905.1 Pseudomonadota bacterium
AGTTCCGCCGCCTTCGTCATCCGCTCGCGCACCCCGGCCGACACCGCCTGCGCGGCGTCGGTCCGCACCTCGAGGACGAGCTCGTCATGCACCTGCATGATGAGGCGCGCCGGCGCATCCTCGCGGGCGCACCAGGCATCGACCGCGATCATCGCCCGCTTGATGATGTCGGCGGCGGTGCCCTGCATCGGCGCGTTGATGGCGCTGCGCTCGGCGTACTGGCGTGTCTGGGTGTTGCCTGAGCGGATGTCCGGCAGATACAGCCGCCGCCCGTAGACCGTCTCGACGAATCCCCGCTCGCGCGCCTGCTGCCGGGTGGCGTCCATGAACCGACGCACGCCGGGGTAGCGCTGGAAATACCGCTCCACGTAGCTTTGCGCGGAGCCGCGGTCGATGCCGAGCTGGCGCGCGAGTCCGAAGGGCGACATGCCGTAGATCAATCCGAAGTTGATGGTCTTGGCGAGCCGGCGCTGATCCGGCGTCACCGCCGCGAGCGGCACGCCGAACACTTCCGCGGCGGTCGCCTGGTGCACGTCGCGCTCCTCGGCGAAGGCGGCGAGCAGTCCTTCATCGCCCGAGAGGTGCGCCATGATGCGCAGCTCGATCTGCGAATAGTCCGCCGCGAGCAGCACGTACCCCGGGGGCGCGATGAAGGCCTGGCGGATGCGACGTCCTTCGGGACTGCGCACCGGGATGTTCTGCAGGTTCGGATCGGAGGAGGACAAGCGGCCGGTCTGCGCGACCGCCTGGTGATACGAGGTGTGAATGCGCCCGGTGCGCGCGTTGACGAGCTCCGGCAGCTTGTCGGTGTAGGTGGACTTGAGCTTCGCGAGCATGCGGTAGTCGAGCACGATCCGCGGCAGCGGATAGGACGCGGCGAGCTCCTCGAGGACGTCCTCGGCCGTCGAGGGCTGCCCGGTCGGCGTCTTGCGCATCACCGGCAGAGCGAGCTTCTCGAACAGCACCTGCTGCAGCTGCTTCGGCGAGTCGATGTTGAAATCGTGCCCCGCCTCGCGGCGCGCCTGCTGCACGAGATCGTGCAGCTCGAGCGCGATGCGCTGGCTCTGCGCGCGCAGCCGGTCGCGATCGACCAGGACGCCGCGGCGCTCCATGCGCTGCAGCACCGGAACGAGCGGCTGCTCGATCTCCTCGTAGAGCCGGCGCAGCTCGGGGATGGTCTCGATCCGCGGCCAGAGCGTGCGGTGCAGGCAGAGGGTGATGTCGGCATCCTCCGCCGCATACTCCGCGGCCCGCTCGACCGGCACCTGATTGAATGCGATCTGCTTCGCGCCCTTGCCCGCGACCTCCTCGTAGGTGATGGTGCGAAGCTTCAGATAGCACATCGCCGCCGAGTCCATGTCGTGCCGGGTCCGCACGCTGTCCCAGATGTAGGACTCGAGCATGGTGTCGAAGCGCATGCCCGCGAGGCGGATCCCGTGGTTCTCGAGCACGTGCGCGTCGTATTTCAGGTGGTGGCCGAGCTTCGGCCGCTCGGGGTCCTCGAGTATCGGCCTGAGCCGCTCGAGCACCCGCTCGCGCTCGAGCTGCTCGGGCGCCCCCGCGTAGTCGTGACGCAAGGGCACGTAGGCGGCCTCCCGCGGCTCGACGCAGAACGAGACGCCGACGATCTCGGCGCTCATGTAATCGAGGCTGGTCGTCTCGGTGTCGAAGGCGATGAGCGGGGCCTCGCGCAGCTTCGCAAGCCAGCGCTCGAGATCCTCCCAGCGCACGATGGTCTCGTAATGCCGCTCGGCGGCCGCGACGCTCGCCGCCTGCGCCTCGTCCGGCCGGTCCGCCGCGCAAGCCTCGCCGCCGCCCGCCGCGGCACCCGCGCCGCCCTCCAGTTGCTTCAGGAGCGAGCGCAGCTCGTAACGGCCGTAGAGCTCGCGCAGCCGCGGCACATCCGGCGCGCCCAGGGTGAGCTCATCGAGCGTCACCGGCAGCTCGAGCCCGGTGTGAATGGTCGCGAGCCTGCGGGAGAGCTCGAGCGTCGAGAGGCCCGCGCGCAGATTCTCGCCCACCTTGCCGCCGATCTCCTGCACGTTGCGGATCAGATTGTCGAGCGTGCCGTACTGGTTCAGGAGCTTGGCCGCGGTCTTGGGGCCGACCTTCTCGATGCCGGGAATGTTGTCCGAGCTGTCCCCGACCAGGGCGAGGTAGTCGACGATCTGCTCGGGGTAGACGTCGAACTTCGCCTTGACTCCGGCCCGATCGAGCACGCTGTTGCTCATGGTGTTGATGAGCGTGACCGACTCGTCGACCAGCTGCGCCATGTCCTTGTCGCCGGTCGAGATGAGCACGCGGGCGCCCGAGCCCGCGGCGCGGCGGGCGAGGGTGCCGATGACATCGTCGGCCTCCACGCCTTCGATGCGCAGCAGCGGCAGACCCTGGGCCCGCAGCGCCGCGAGCAGCGGCTCGATCTGCGGGCGCAGATCGTCCGGCATCGGCGGCCGGTGCGCCTTGTACTCGGCGAACAACTCGTCGCGAAAGGTGCGGCCGGCGGCATCGAACACCAGCGCGATGCGCGGCGGGCGGCACTCCTTCAGGAATTTCGCCAGCATGTTGAGTACGCCGAGCATCGCGCCGGTCGGCTCGCCGCGCGAGTTGCTGAGCGGCGGCAGAGCGTGGAAGGCGCGGTAGAGATAGGACGAGGCGTCGATCAGAACCAGATCGGGGGCGGCGGGTGCGGACATGAAACGAGTATAGCGAAGGGGGGCGCCGTCAACCGGTCCCGGGGCTCGCGCGCTATGTCCGGGGTCTACGCCTGCGAAGGAGCTCGATCCGATGAGCGAGCGAATCACCGCGGCCATCGCGGCCAACCGCTTCGGGCTCGGTGCCCGGCCCGGAGAGCTCGGGCGCATCGGCCGGGAGGGGCCGGACTGGCTGCTCGCGCAGCTCGAGGGACCTGCGCCCGCACTCGCGGACCCGGGCCTGGAGAGCTCCGCGCGCACGCTGGAGCGGATCTTTCGACTGCGGCGCGAGCTGCGGGCCGCGCGCCGGGGGGACCGGGGCGCGGTCGGCGGGGGGACCCTGAAGCGGCTGCCTGAGCTCATCCGGTCCATCTATCGCGCCGAGACGGAGGCGCGCGTCCGGCAGTCGATGGCCACCGAGCGCCCGCTCATCGAGCGCCTGACGCAGTTCTGGTCCAATCATTTCGCGGTGTCGGTCGACAAGGGGCCGCTGGGCGCACTTGCGGGCAGCTACGAGCGCGAGGCCGTACGTCCGCACGTGCTCGGCCGCTTCGACGACCTGCTGCTCGCGACCCAGCGCCATCCGGCGATGCTGCTCTACCTCGACAACGAGCTGTCCATGGGTCCGAACTCGCGCCTCGCGCGCCGGATCGCACGGCGTAACCCGACCCGCAAGGCAGGCATCAACGAGAACCTCGCGCGCGAGACCCTGGAGTTGCACACGGTGAGTGTCGACGGCGGCTACCGCCAGCGGGACGTGACGGCGTTCGCCGAGGTGTTGTCGGGCTGGTCGATCGCCGGTCCCGAGGCGGACCGCTTCGGGCTCGAGCCGGGCACCTTCCGGTTCGTGGCGGCGATGCACGAGCCCGGTGCGCAGACGGTGATGGGCAGGCGCTATCCCGAGGACGGCTACGGCCAGGGCGTCGCGGTGCTGCGCGACCTCGCGGGACATCCCTCCACCGCGCGCTTCATCGCCACGAAGCTCGCCCGGCACTTCATCGCCGACCAGCCGCCGCCGGCGGCGGTGGCGCGGATCGAGGCGGCGTTCCTCAGGAGCGGCGGCGACCTGCCGACGGTGTATCACGCTCTCATCGACTCGCCGGAGGCCTGGGAGCGGCCGCTCGCCAAATACAAGTCGCCAGCAGACTATCTCGTGTCGGTGTTTCGCGGGCTCGGGCTGCCGGCCGTCAGGCCGCCGCCGGTCGGCCTGTTCCAGCTGCTCGGGCAGCGGATCTGGTGTCCGGGATCGCCCGCGGGCTGGCCCGATCGCAGCGCCGACTGGGACGGCGCCTCGGAGCTCTGGAAGCGCATCGAATGGGCCGATGCGCTCGGGCAGAGGGTGGGACCTCATCGGGACGCGCGGGCGCTCGCGGGCGAGCTGCTCGGCGCGAATCTCTCGGCGCTGACGCGCGAGGCGCTCGCTCGAGCCGCGAGCGCCAGCCAGGCGCTCGCGCTGCTGTTGGTTTCCCCGGAGTTCATACGGCGATGAAATCGATCAAGAGACGTGAGTTTCTCGCCTCGGGCGCGCTCGCCGGGGCCGGCGCGCTGCTCGCGCCCACGGTCACCTTCGCGCGCGCGCCGCGCGGCGACAAGGCGCGGCTGGTGTTCGTCATCCTGCGCGGCGCGCTCGACGGTCTCGCCGCGGTGCCCCCGTGCGGTGATCCGCGCTATGCCGCGCTGCGCAACGATCTTGCGCTGGCGGCGCCGGGCACTCCTGGCGGGGCGCTGCCGCTCGATGGCTTCTTCGGGCTTCATCCCGCGCTCGGCTTTCTGCGACAGTCCTATGCGGCGCGCGAGCTGTTGATCCTGCACGCGGTCGCGAGCCCTTACCGCGAGCGCTCGCACTTCGACGGACAGAACGTGCTCGAAACCGGCTACCCGGCGCCGCACGCGGTCCAAACCGGATGGCTCAACCGAGCGCTCGCCGCGCTGCCCGCGCGGCGCGCTCCCGAGCGCGAGCGGGGCATCAGCATCGCGCCGACCGCGCCCCTCGTCATGCGCGGACCGGCCGCCGTGACCTCGTGGTCGCCATCGCATCTCGCACCGCTCGATGACGATACTCTGCAACGGATCGGCGACCTCTACGCGCACGATCCCCTGCTCGCGAAAAAACTGGCCGAGGCGCTGGCGGCCGAGGCGATCGCGGATGAGAGCGGTGGGATGGCGGAGCGCGCGCGCTCCATGCAGGGCGCGGCGGCGCGGACCCGCGGCACTTTCGCCCGGCGCGGCGCCCCGGGAGCGCAGTATGCGGAGGTGGTGCGCGCCGCGGCGCGCTTCCTGTGTCAGGAGAACGGCCCGCAAGTGGCCGTGTTCGACACCACCGGCTGGGACACTCACTTCGACGAAGGCGGCGCCAAGGGTCAGCTCGGGCAGCGGCTCGCCGCGCTCGATGCGGCGCTCGCGGCGCTCAAGGAGGGCCTGGGCCCAGCATGGCGCGATACCGCGGTGTTGCTGGCAACGGAGTTCGGGCGCACGGTCGCCGAGAACGGAACACTCGGGACCGACCACGGCACCGCGACCGCCGCGTACCTTCTGGGGGGGGCGGTAAAGGGGGGCAGGGTGATCGCGGACTGGCCAGGCCTCTCGGCGCGCGCGCTCTATCAGGATCGGGATCTGAGAGCGACGCTCGATCTGCGCTCCGTGATCAAGGGGGTGCTTTCGGAGCACCTGCGCGTTCCGATGCTCGCGCTCGAGGCGCGGGTATTCCCGGGCAGCGCGACGGCCAAGCCGCTGTCCGGACTGTTGCGGCGCGGTTGAGCGCGATCCCAGGGCGCCCCCGAAGCGCCATTCATCGGCCGCGCTCCGCTCGCGCGGCCCCCGAGCCTAGAGCCCCGGCGGTGTCGGACTGTGCGCCGGCGGACCTTCGTCGGGTTGATCCGGCGGAGCCGCTTTGCGCCGGGTTTTCGAGGTCGTCGCGGCCTCCGGCGCGCCCGCGGGCGCGCTCTGCGCGGCCGGCGCCGGATGTGTCACGACCTTCGCGTTGCGCTCCGGAAGGTAGAGCGGCCCCTTGAATCCGCAGGCCGCGCAGGCCAGCAGTACGCACCCGCCCGCAAGCGCCGCCCGGTATCCCGCGCCGCTCATGACGTGCGCCGCGCGCGAGCCACGACGGCCATGGTCAGCCGCGAGATGCAGATCAGCCGGTCGCGCTCGTCACGAATCTCGATCCCCCAGACCTGACTGCGGCTGCCGATGTGGAACGGCCGGGCGGTCGCGGTGAGGAGCCCCGTCGAGATCGAGCGCAGGTGGTTGGCGTTGATCTCCTGGCCGAGGCAGAGGAACCGCTCGGCATCGACGCACAAAGTGGCGGCGATGCTGCCGACGGTCTCCGCGAGCGCCACCGAGACGCCGCCGTGGAGCACCCCGGTGGGCTGATGCATCTCGGGAGTGACGGGGAGCGTGGCCCGCAGGTAATCCGGACCCGCCTCGACGATCCGCACCCCGATGCGCTCGGCGAACGTGTCGCCGGCGGCGCGCTCGAGTTTGGCGAGGTCGACTTCGGCGTGCCAGATGCTCATGCGCGGCATTCTAGCGGGGCTCGGCGCCTGCCGTCTCGCGCGACTTCCCGCGCGCGCCTGTCTCTGGCACCCTTACCCCGCGCCGGGGAACGGCAGTCCCCGGGGATGAGGGCCCATGAGACTCTACAGCTACTTCCGCAGCTCCGCGGCGTATCGGGTCCGCATCGCGCTCAACCTGAAGGACATCGCGTACGAGACGGTCCCGGTCGACCTGCGGCCCGGGGCGCATCGGACCCCGGAGTACCTCGCGAAGAACCCCCAGGGGCTCGTCCCTGCGCTCGAGGACGGCGGCGCGGTGCTCGGCCAATCGCTCGCCGTCATCGAATACCTCGAGGAGACCCATCCCGAGCCGCCGCTGCTGCCGCGCGCGGCGCTCGAGCGCGCGCGGGTGCGCTCCATGGCGCTCGCGGTGGCCTGCGACATGCATCCGCTCAACAACCTGCGCGTGTTGAATTACCTGCGCTCGCCGCTCGGCTGCGACGAGGAAGAGATCGACACGTGGTACCGGCACTGGATCGCGGAAGGGTTCCGGGGCCTCGAGGAAGAGGCCAGGCGGGCCAGCGGCGACGGACGGCACATGTTCGGCGGCACCGTGACGCTCGCGGACGTCTGCATCGTGCCGCAGATGTTCAACGCCCGGCGCTTCAAGTGCAACATCGAGCCGTTTCCCCTCCTGCGCGGGATCTGCGCGCACCTCGAAACGCTGCCCGCGTTCGCGCGCGCCGCGCCGGAAGCGCAGCCGGATGCCCCCTGAGCCGGCCGCTGCGGGCGGCCGCGCGCTCTACGGCGCGGTCGAGGCCGGGGGCACGAAGTTCGTGTGCGCCGCGGGCTGCGCGCCGCGGGAGATGCTCGAGGACTGCGTGATCGCGACCACTACGCCCCAGGCGACCCTGGCGGCGGTGTGCGCGTTCTTCGAGCACGTGCGCCGCGAGCGCGCGCCGCTTGCGTCCATCGGCATCGCCGCCTTCGGACCGGTCGAGCTCGATCCGCGCTCGGGGAGTCGTGGCACCCTCCTGCGCACGCCCAAGGCGGGCTGGGAGGGTGTGAGTCTCCTCTCCCCGCTCGCCGAGCGTTTCGGCTGCCCGGTGGCGATCGACACCGATGTCAACGCCGCGGCGCTCGCCGAGTCGCTCTACGGTGCCGGCGTCGGCACGCGCTCGCTCGCGTACGTGACGGTCGGAACGGGCATCGGCGGCGGAGTCGCTTTCGAGGGCCGCACGCTTCCCGGCCTGCTGCATCCCGAGATGGGCCACATCGCGGTGCGGCGGCATCCCGCGGACGCGGAGTTCGCCGGCGTCTGCCCGTTTCACGGTGACTGTCTCGAGGGGCTCGCGAGCGGACCGGCCATCGTCGCCCGCTGGGGAGCCACGGCGGAATCCCTGCCCGATGCGCATCCGGCGCTCGAGACGCTCGGGTGGTACCTGGGTCAGCTCGCCGCGAGCATCGCGCTCGTGTGCTCGTGCGAGCGCATCGTGTTCGGCGGCGGGGTGATGAGCGATGGCCGGCTGCTGCCCTTCATCCGCCGCGCCGCGCGCCAACAGCTGGCCGGCTACCTGCCGATCGATGCGAAAGCCGGCGGCTTCGAGCGCTACATCACCGCGCCGGCGCTCGGCCAGCACGCCGGCCTCATCGGGGCGTTGGCGCTCGCGCTCGGGACGGCGCGCGCGACCGTCCCTCCGCCGGGTGACCCCGGCGGCTGAATCGGTTCTCGCGGCTCGCAGCGGCCGGCACCGCCGCAGGGGCGAGCGCAACCGGCGTGGCGTGCAAGATCCGCGCAGGCGGCGCGCCGGGAAGCGAGCTCGAGACCTCACCGCAAAATAATCGCCCGCCGCCGCATCCGGACGACCCCCCGTTACGTAAATGTAGAGCGAACCGCATGGACGGCACAGTCCCACGCGCGCTGCGCTCAGCTTCATCGCTGCCGTCGAGGAGCGCGGCGCAGATTCCCCTGATTGTGGGGCTGCTGTTGCGCGGATCCAGACCCGATGAGGCACCGAGGCGGCAGGCTGACGAACGAACGATGCTGATCAACTCAACTGCGAGGATGAAATCATGAAACCTGTGTATTTTGCGGTTGCGTGCGCCGCCTGTGCGGTGATGCTCACGCGGCCGGCGTTCAGCTGGACGACACCCGCCGCAGATCAAGACGGCGACGCCATTCACCTGGATCGCGACCAGACCCTCGGCTTCGGAGACAACAAACTGCTGATCTTCAAGTACGACCAGAACTTCGACTGCGTCGACCAGCGGGAAGATGACCGCAACTACAACGGCGTCCAGGCGGAAGCCGATCCGGCCGAGCTCGAGCAGGACATCTGCCAGATCGGAGCGCCCTCGACGATGGATCCGACTGGTGCGCCCGTCAAGCAGACCGACAAGCTGTATGTCCTGGTGCCGATGTTCTCGCTGAACAACGACAGGAATCCGAATGATGCGTTCACGCCGGCCCTCGGTGCCACTCTCATCAAGTTGTTCGGGGACGTTCCGGAGGCCTTCAAGACCCATCCTTTGGTCGCCGTGCAGTGTCCGGATCCCGGTTTGCCGCCGGGCTCGTGCACGATGCACGGCGACAAGGTGGATCTGTTCCCCGCGCTTTCCGCGCTCGGCAAGGTGCCCGCGACGCCCAAGCAGAACATCTTCGTGCCGCTCCCGAACCACGACCACCTCGTCGGCAATGCGAACATCAGGACCAAGGAGGAGTGGTGGCAGGTGATCGCGGTGCTGGTCGACGAGCCGTCCTACTGGCCGAACGCCGATGGCACGAGCGGCATCACCAGCGTGGCGAAGCTCAAGCAGGCCGAAGCTGACGGCGTCGCGATTCAGACGCCGTCGAATTTCTTCCTGTTCTTCAATTCCATGCCGATGGCCCCCATGAAGTAATGGCCGGCATGAGCGCACTCTCGCCCGGCGTGGCGTACGGACGCCACGCCGGGCGGGCACGTGCGGACTCCCGCAGCCGAGGGCGGCTCAGCCTCCCGGCTTGAATCTCGCGGCGACGCGGCGGTAGGCCTCGCGGAAGGGAATGCCCTCCGTGACCACCAGGCGGTTGGCCTCCTCGGCGGCGTGGATCGCGGGGTCGAGCCGGATGCGCTCGGGGCGGAACTTCACGCCATCGAGCGCGGCGGGCAGGATGTCGAGCGTCGCGAGCGCGAGGTCGATGCCGCGGAAGAGCGGAAACTTCAGGAGCTGCAGATCGCGCTGATAGCCCGAAGGCAGCTTGGCGCAGATGCCGAGCGCTTCCATGAGACACCCGTGCGCGCTGGCGGAGCGGCCGCGGATCAGCTCGAACACGTCCGGGTTGCGCTTCTGCGGCATGATGGAGGAGCCGGTGGTGAAGGCCTCCGGCAGCTCGATGAAGCCGAATTCCCGGGTGTAGAAGAGGAGCAGGTCGGCGGCCAACCGGCCGAGATCCTGCATGAGCAGCGTGATCTCGAACAGCAGCTGCGCCTCGGCCTTGCCGCGCGAGAGCTGCACGGCGGTCACCGGCTCGTGCACGACGGTGAAGCCGAGCTGGTGTTGGGTCGACTGGCGGTCGAGCGGCAGGCCCGGGGTGCCGTAGCCGGCCGCCGATCCGAGCGGGCTCTTGCCGATGCGGCGATGAACGTAGCGCAGGCTCTCGGCGTCGTCGCGAATCTCCGCCGCGAACCCCCCGGCCCAGAGCGGCACCGAGCTCGGCATCGCCTGCTGCATGTGAGTGTAGCCGGGCAGGCTCGTGCCGCTCTCGCGCTCCGCGAGCCGCGCGAGCGCCTCGGCCACGCGCACCGCCCCGGCGCTCAGCTCCTCGACCGCGTCCCGCAGATAGAGCCGGAGCGCGGTGAGCACCTGGTCGTTGCGCGAGCGTCCGAGATGCACGCGGCCGCCGGCCGCGCCGATCCTCTCGGTCAGGCGGCGCTCGAGCGCGGTCTGACCGTCCTCGTCGGCGAGCTCGATGCGCCACAGGCCGCGCGCGTGCTCCTCGCCCAGGGCCGCGAGGCCGCCGCGGACGGCGGCGAAATCCGCGTCCGAGAGCAGCTTCTGGCCGTGCAGCATCGCGGCGTGGGCGATCGAGGCCTGCACGTCGTAGCGGACGAGGCGCTCATCGAGCGCGTAGTCCTCGCCCGCGGTGTAACCGAGCACCCGCTCATCGAGTGGCGCGCCCTTGTCCCACAGGCGAGTCACCTCAGACTCCGGGGGAGCTCTGCTGCTCCGCGGGCGTGAGCGCATTGATGTCGGCGACGATGAGCGTGCCGGTGCCCTCGTTGGTGAACACCTCCCCGAGGATGCCTTCCGGCGCCTGGTAGGAGACGACGTGCACGCGGCGCACCCCGCCACGGATCGCCTCCTCGATGGCCCGCGCCTTGGGCAGCATGCCGTCGGCGATGCGCCCGTCCTCCCGCAGCCGCTTCAGGCCCTGCAGGTCCATGTAGGAGATGAGGGAGCCGGGATCGGTGAGAGTCGCGAGAATGCCGGGAGCTCCGGTGCAGAGGATGAGCTTCTCCGCGCCGAGCGCCGCGCCGAGCGCCGCGGCCACCGTATCGGCATTGATGTTGAGCAGCGTGCCGGAGTCGTCGGCCGAGAGCGGACTCACCACCGGCATCAGGCCGCTGTCGAGGAGCTTGCGCACCACGGTCGGATCGATGGCGTCGATGTCGCCCACGAAGCCGTAATCGATCAGCTCGCCGCTCGAGGGCGCCTTGACCGGCGGGCGCTTGTGAGCGCGCACCAGGCCCGCATCCACGCCGCTGATGCCCGCCGCCTCGATGTCGAGCTCGCGGCAGATGGCGAGAATGCGCGTGTTGATGAGGCCGTTCAGCACCATGGCCGTGAGGTCGATGGACTGCTGGTCCGTGACGCGGCGGCCCTCGACCATGCGCGTCGGGACGCCGAGGGCGGTGGCGAGCTCGGTGAGCTGCGGTCCGCCGCCGTGCACGAACACCACGCGCACCCCGAAGTAGTGGAGGATGGCGATCTGCTCGATGAGAACGCGCGTGGACGCGACATCCGCGAACACCCCGCCCCCCGCCTTCACCACGAAAGTCTTGCCCTTGTACAGGCGGATGTAGGGAGCCGCGTTCTTGAGCGCGCGGATCGCCAGCGCCTGATCGCCCCGATGCATGATCATTGGAGTTAGGAGTCCTTGAGCAGTCGATGGAGCACGGCCATCTGCGCCGTGAGCCGGTTGTAGGCCTCGCGCTGCACCACGCTGCGCGGGCTGTCGAGAACTTCGTCGGCCACCGCGGTGTTGCGCCGCACCGGCAGGCAATGCATCAGTCGGCAGTCGGCCGCGGCGTCCGCGAACCAGTCGTTGCGCACGCACCAGCCGGTGAGCTCGGCGCGCAGGCGCGCATCCCGCTCCGCATCGCCGTAACAGGAGGTCGCGCCCCATTCCTTGGCGTAGATGACGTGCGCGCCCGCGAGCGCCTCGCTGCGATCCGCGGTCTCGCGCACCGAGCCGCCCGAGACGGCGGCCGCGCGCCGCGCCTTCTCCATGACGGGCGGCGGCAGCGCGAAGCCCTCGGGGCGCAGCACGATGACCTCCATCCCGCGCAGCGCCGCCATGTGCACCGCCGCCGCCGGCACCGCGAGCGGCAGGGCCCGCGGATGATAGGCCCAGGAGAGCACAAACCGTCCGCCGCGCGGCACGCCGAGATCGTCCATGGTCTTCCAGTCGGCGAGCGCCTGGCAGGGATGATTCATGGCGGATTCGAGGTTGATGAGCGGCTTGTCGGTGAGGCTCGCCATGGCGAGGAAGGCGGTCTCGGCGAGGTCGGCCGCGAGGTCCTTGCCGTCGGCGAATGCGCGGATGCCGAGCGCATCGCAGTAGGAAGCGAGCACCGGGATGCCTTCGCGCACGTGCTCGGCGGCGGCGCCGTTCATGACGGCCCCGAGCCGCGTCTCGAGCTGCCAGGTGCCCTGGCCCGGAGTGATGACGAACGAGGAGCCGCCGAGGCGCGCCATTCCGGCCTGGAACGAGGCGAGGGTGCGGAGCGAGGGATTGAAGAACACGAGCCCGAGGATCTTGCCGGCGAGCGCGTGCGGCTCGGGCCGTGTCTCGAGACGCCGCGCGAGCTCGAGCAGCGCGAGGATCTCCCCGCGCTCGAGCTCCGCCAGATCGAGGAAGCGTCTCACGGGGCGAGGCTCGCGAGCGCATCGCGCAGCATCTCGACGTGCTCGTCCTCGAGGATGTAGGGCGGCAGCAGGCGCAGGATGTGCGGGTCGTTGGCGGTGCCGGCCAGGATTCCGACCTCGAGCAGCTCCGCCTGGATCTGCTTGGCGGGGCGGGACGTCCGCAGGCCGAGGAGCAAGCCCTCGCCCTGGCACGCCGTCACGGGACCGACGATGCAACTGCTGCGGATCCGCTGCGACACGCGGCGCACGTTCTCGAGCAGTCCTTCCGACTCGATCGCCTCGATCACCGCCTCGATGGCGGCGCAGGCCATGGGGCCGCCGCCGTAGGTGGTGCCGAGGAGCCCCACGCTCAGCCGCTTCGACACCTCGGCGGAGGTGAGCAGCGCCGCGCACGGGAAGCCGTTGCCGAGCGCCTTCGCCGCCGTGATCATGTCCGGAGTGACGCCATAGAGGTTGGCGGCGAAGGGGTGGCCGACGCGGCCGAGTCCGCACTGCACCTCGTCGAATATGAGGAGCGCTCCGACCTCGTCGCATCGGCGGCGCAGCGCCGCGAGATATTCCCGTCCGAGATCCACCGCGCCCGCGAGCCCCTGCACCGGCTCGACGATGACCGCGGCGGTACGCTCGGTGACATGACTCGCGGCGGCCACCGCATCGCCCCGCGGCATGAAGCTCGCGTCGAAAGGCTTGTGCGGAAAGGCGTACCAGCCCGAGGAGCCCGCGGTCACCGCCGCCGCCGCCGCCGTGCGGCCGTGGAAGGCGCCTTCGACCGCCGCCACGTGGGTGCGCGAGGTCATGCGGAAGGCGAGCCGCAGGGCGTTCTCGTTCGCTTCCGCGCCGCTGTTGACGAAGAACACGCTCGCGAAGTCGAGCCGCGAGAAGCGCACCAGGCGCTCGGCCGCGCGCACGCGCACCTGCATCGGGATGGCGTTCGTCTGGAAATTGCACGTGCGCGCCTGCGCGGTGACCGCCTGCGTCCAGCCGGGATGCGCATAACCGAGCGCCGCCACCGCATGACCGCCATAGAGGTCGAGCACGCGCTCCCCGCCAACGCCGAAGAGCCACACGCCCTCCGCGGAGGCGACCTCGAACGGGTATTGCGCGAACACCGGAGCGAGGAAGTCGTGGACCGGCGGGGCGGGGGCGGCGGAGACGGCAGGGCTCATGTCAGGTCCCTCGTTCAGGTCCAGCCGGGCGCGCACGCCGTGAGGCCGCAGGTCTCGGGCAGCCCGAACAGGCGGTTCATCCACTGCACGGCGCCGCCCGCCGCGCCTTTGTTGAGGTTGTCGATGGCGCACATGACGGCCACCGTGCCGCCGCTCGCGACGGCCGAGAGGTGCGCATAGTTGGTCGTGGCGACGTCCTTGACCCGCGGCGGTGCATCGGTCACGCGGACGAACGGCGCGCCGGAGTAGAACTCCCGCAGCGCCGCGAGCACCTGCGCCGAGTCCGTCGGGGCCTTGAGCCGCGCCTGCACGGTGACGTGAATGCCCCGGGCGAACGGGCCCGAGTGGGGCACGAACGCGATCTCGGCCTCGACGCCGCTCGCCGCGCGCGCGCAGGCGGCGATCTCCGGCGCATGGCGATGCGACAGGGCCTTGTAGGCGTAGAGGTCGCCGTGCCGCAGCGGATGATGCGTGCCCTCGACCGGCTTGCGTCCCGAGCCGGTGCTGCCCGTCACGCCCGCGACGAACAGCGCCGGAGGCGTGAGCCCGAGGGCGAGCAGCGGCACCCCCGCGAGCAGGGTCGCGGTGGCGAAGCATCCGGGATGGGCGACGTGCGGAGTCTCGAGCCGCCGCAGCTGCTCGGGCACGGCGCAGGTGAACTCGGACAGACGCGCCGGCGCGCCGTGAGCGTGCCGGTAGACCGACTCGTAGTCGGCGGCGGAGCGGAAGCGGAAATCGGCCGAGATGTCGACCACCCGCGGCCGGGTGCCGGCGCGCGCCGCGGCGCTGAGCAGCGCATCGATCAGCGTCGCCGCGGCTCCGTGCGGCGCGGCGCAGAACACCGCGCAGTCCGGCAGGCGCGCGAGCAGCGCCTGGACGTGCGCCTGCGAGTCGAAGCAGGCCTCCGGATACGCCGCGGCGAGATGCGGAAACGCCTTCGGCACCGGCTCTCCCGGCCGGCTGTCGGACATGACGGCGGCAAGCTCGAAGCGCGGATGAGCGGCGATGAGGCGCAGCAGCTCGCCGGCGACGTAGCCCGTGCCGCCGAGCACCACCGCCGGGATGCGCTCGGTCATTGCGCCGTTTCCCTGACGAGTCCCGCGGCCTCGATCACCCGGTCCCCGAGCGCGGCTCCCTCGCTGATCGCGTTGAAGGCCGGCAGGCCGAGTTGATTCGTGATGATCTCGACTCCCGCCTGGTTGTCGGTCGAGGGGCCCGTGACGACGCAGGGCTCGATTCCGAAACGCTCGCGCAGCAGCTTGACGCCGCCCCAGGCCGCGACCGGGTCGTTGGCCGAGAGCACGACGGCCGTGAGCGCCGAGCGGATGTCGGCGGACTCGAGGATCGCATCGACGCCATACGTGCCGAGCAGTCCGTCGCCGAGCTCGAAGACGATGGCATCGGGCTTGCCGACGGCCAGCTCGGTCAGCATGGTGCGGGTGAGGGCGGGTCCGTTCACCCGCGTGGTGGTGACGATGCCGAGATCGGTGAAGATGGCCGAGTGGCGCGCCCCGGCATCCTCCATGGCGAGCACGTCACGCCGCAGCGACACGCCGGTGGCCTTGAACGCGTCGATCACGAGGCCGCGGTGACGCATGCGGCTGATGATCGCGCACGCGGCGGCCGTCTTGCCCGCCTCCATGCAGGTGCCCGCGAGCGCGATCACCGGGAGCTCCCGCGTGTCGAGCCGGGCCTCGGTGTCGAGGCGCCGGTGGCCGACGCGCGCCGGCACCCCGATGCGCTCGCCGAGATAGGGGAATTGCAGCGCCACGCCGAGCACCCGGCATTCGAACGGCTTGCCCTTCTCCGGGTTGATCGAGTCGCAGATGCCGAGCACGCCGCCGATGTTGAGCATCTGGATCACGTCGCCGGCCCGCAGCGAGGGCGGCACGTGGCCCGAGTAGCCGAACAGCGCCTTGCGGTGACCGAGCGCGCCCACGACGATGTCGCCCTTGCCCACCTTGGCCATCCGGCCGCTCACGAGCTCGAGGGTGTTGTAGGTGGACTTGTTGGTGAGCACCTCGACGACCACCACCACCCCTTCCTCCGAGGGGATGTCGGTGGAGACGCGCACTTCCTGCGACAGGCCGCAGGCCTGCGCGACCGAGGCGATCTTGTCGACGACCAGGCTTCTCATCCCGCTCACCATGTCAGAGCTCCTTTCCCCGAGCGCTCACGCGCGCCCGCCTTGCGCGGAGTCGGCGTCGGCGCGCTCGCCGGCGCGGCGATGAAACACGCCCGTGAGCGCCACGATCTTCGAGAACCCGAGCGCATCGACCGGCGTCCACTCGCCGGCGGCCTCGCCGTAGACGCCCTTGGAAGCGGCCATGAGCGAGAACGGCGATTCGACGCCCTCGATGAACAGGTTCCCGGGGCGAAGCTGGAAGCGCACCGTGCCCGTCACCCGCTCCTGCGAGGAGAGAAGCAGCGCCTCGATGTCGCGGCACACCGGATCGAGCAGCTGGCCCTCGTGCACGAGATCCCCGTAGGGCTGCGCGACCAGTTCCTTGATGCGCTGCTGGCGACCGGTGAGCACGAGCTTCTCGAGCTCGCGATGCGCGCCGAGCAGCACCTCCGCCGCGGGCGCCTCGAATGCGACCCGACCCTT
>JAKAZP010000389.1 GCA_021815905.1 Pseudomonadota bacterium
CCATCATCCAGGTGGCCAACGCCTGGGAGGCGACCAGCCAGGTGGCGCAGACCACGCTGCGCTCGGTGCTCGGGCAGCACGAGATGGACGATCTGCTCTCGCAGCGCGACAAGCTCAACGCCGATATTCAGCGGATTCTCGACGAGAACACCGAAGCGTGGGGCATCAAGGTGGCCAATGTCGAGCTGAAGGACGTCGATCTCGATGAGACCATGGTGCGGGCCATGGCGCGCCAGGCGGAGGCTGAGCGCAACCGGCGCGCCAAGGTGATCAACGCCGAGGGTGAGCGGCAGGCCGCGCAGACCCTGGTCGAGGCCGCCCAGGCGCTCGCGCAGCAGCCGAGCGCGATGCAGCTGCGCTACCTGCAGACGCTCGCGGACATCTCGCACGACAAGTCGCAGCTGATCGTCTTTCCCCTGCCGCTCGATCTGATCGGGCCGCTGCTGAGCCGCGGCGGCACGCCGCCGAAGGGCTGAGGCGCGATGGGACCGGAGTCCTCGCTCGGGCGCCTGCCAGTGGTGGCGGGCGCGGCGCTGCTGGCGCTCGCGACGATCGCCGGCGCAGTCGGGGCGCATGCGCTGCCGCACGACTGGAGCGCGCAGCGGGCGCACATCTACAACATCGCGGTGCGCTACCAGTTCTTCCAGTCGCTCGGGCTGCTCGCGATGGGCGTGTGGCTCGCCACGCGCAACCTCGAGACGCTGCCGAGCCAGCGGCGCCTGCGAGTCCAGCGCTGCGCGAGCGTCGCACGCACGCTGCTCGTCGGCATCGTATTGTTTTCCGGCAGTCTCTACGGGCTCGCGCTGCACGCACCACGCTGGGTCGGCTTGCTCACGCCCGTCGGCGGCGCGCTCATGATCGTCGCCTGGGGAGTGTTCGCCGTGGAAGCCTGGCGCAGCTGATTGCCGGTCGCAGTGCACGAGTCGGGTCTGCCCATCGATGCGGCGCTGCCGGCGTTGCGGGCGGCATTGGCTGCGCACGCGGCCGTGGTGCTGAGCGCGCCGCCCGGCGCCGGCAAGAGCACGGTCGTGCCGCTGGTGCTGCTCGGGGAGCCCTGGGCCCGGGGCAAACGCATCCTCATGCTCGAACCGCGGCGCCTCGCGGCGCGCGCGGTCGCCGAGCGCATGGCGCGCACGCTCGGGGAGCCGGTCGGGCGCACGGTCGGCTACCGCATGCGGCGCGACACGCGCGTCTCGAAGGACACGCGCCTGGAGGTGCTCACCGAAGGGGTGCTGGTGCGGATGCTGCAGAGCGATCCGGCGCTCGAAGGCGTGGCGGCGGTGCTCTTCGATGAATTTCACGAGCGCAGCCTGCAGGCGGATCTTGCGCTCGCACTCGCGCTCGATGCGCGCGAGGCGTTGGGTACCGCGCTGAAGTTCCTCGTGATGTCCGCCACGCTCGAGGCCGATGGCGTCGCGGCGCTGCTGGGGGCCGCACCGGTGGTGCGCGCCGCCGGCCGCTCATTCCCGGTCGAGACGCGCTACGCGGGTACGGGCGCGCCGCCGTTGCCGGACGGGCTCGCTCGCGGCACGGCGAGCCCAGAACAGAGCGTCGCCCGCCTGGTGCTGCGCGCACTAGGGGAGACGCACGGCGATGTGCTGGTGTTCCTGCCGGGGGCGCGCGAGATCCGGCGTGTCGCTGCGCTGTTGCAGAACGCGGGCGCTGAGGCGCGCGTCCTGCCGCTGTACGGGGATCTGCCCGCCGAGGCGCAGGACGCGGCGCTCACGCCGGTTGCGGGGGTGCGCCGCGTCGTGCTCGCTACCAACATTGCCGAGACCAGCCTGACGCTCGAGGGCGTGCGGGTGGTGGTCGACTCGGGGCTGGTGCGCCGCCTGCGCTTCGATCCCAACACGGGGATGAGCCGCCTCGAGCTCGAGCGCATCTCGCGCGCCTCGGCCGAGCAGCGCCAGGGCCGCGCCGGGCGGCTCGAGGCCGGCGTGTGCTATCGGCTCTGGAGCGAGGCGGCGCACCGTTCGCTCGCCCCGTTCACGCCGGCGGAGATCCTGGAGGCGGATCTCGCTGCGCTTGCGCTCGAGCTGGCGCAGTGGGGCGCGCGCGATGCGGCTGCCCTGCCATGGCTCGATCCGCCGCCGGTCGGACTGCTGCAGAGCGCCCGCGATTTGCTCGCGCGGCTCGGCGCACTCGATGCGCTCGGGCGCATCACCGAACACGGTCGGGAGATGGCGCGCCTGGCCGTGCATCCGCGGCTTGCGCACATGCTGCTCTGCGCCCGCGAGCTCGGCGCCATCGCGCTCGCGGCGGACCTCGCGGCGCTGCTGGCCGAACGCGATCTGGTGCGCAGCGGCGGCCGGGATGCCGATATCCGCACGCGCCTGGACATCCTGCGCGGCGAGGCCCCGCTCGGCGACACGGACCGAGTCGCGCTGGCGGCGGTTCGGGCGCAGGCGCGCGAGTTCGTCCGGCAGCTCGGCGGTGCAGTGCACGCTAGCCCGTATGCCGGGTCCGTCGGAGCGCTGCTCGCGCTGGCCTTCCCGGACCGCGTCGGCGCACTGCGCGCCGGAGGGGAGGGGCGCTTCACGCTCGCCAACGGCCGCGGCGCACACTTCAGCGAAGCGCAGAGCCTCGCTCGCCAGCCGCTCATCGTCGCGGCGCATCTGGACGATCGAGAACGCGATGCGCGCATCCTGCTCGCCGCGCCGCTCGAGCGCGAGGCACTCGAAGCGGTGATGTCCGGGGCGCTCGAGCGGCGCGAGACGGTCGAGTGGAACCGACGTGAGCAGGCCGTGGTGGTACGCCGCGAACTGCGCCTCGATCAGCTGCTGCTCGAGGCGCACCCGCTCGCCGAGGTGCCGGCCGCGCGCGCCCGCGAGGCGATGTTGACGGGGGTACGCGACCTCGGCCTCGGCGCGCTGCCCTGGGAGCGCGAGACCCGAGAGCTGCAGGCGCGCGTCGCGCTGGTGCGCGGCCTCGGCGGGTCTTATGCCGCGTGGCCCGACCTCGCCGATGCGGCGCTCGCCGAGTCGCTCGAAGACTGGCTCGCCCCCTGGCTCGACGGGGTGACCCGCCGCGAGCACCTCTCGCGCCTGCGGCTCGCCGAGGCGCTGCGTGCCCGGTTGGGTTGGCAGCGCCTGCGCGAGCTCGATGCGCTCGCCCCGACGCACCTCAGCGTGCCGAGCGGCTCGCAGATCCGCATCGAATATCTCGGAGAGAGTGCGCCGGTCGTCGCCGTGC
>JAKAZP010000390.1 GCA_021815905.1 Pseudomonadota bacterium
AACCACAGCTTCTTCTGGAATTGCCTCTCCCCGACGGGCGGGGGGATTCCCGGGGACCTCGAGAAGAAGCTCGTCAGCGACTTCGGCAGCGTCGAAAAATTCAAGGAGACGTTCAAGTCGGCCGCCGTCGGCCAGTTCGGCTCCGGCTGGGCCTGGCTCGTGCTCGGCAAGGACGGCAGGCTCAAGGTGAGCAAGACCGCGAACGCGGGACTGCCGCTCGCCACGGGCGAAGGCAAGGCGCTCCTCACGATCGATGTCTGGGAGCATGCGTACTACATCGATTTCCGCAACCGGCGTCCGGACTTCACCGACAACTTCCTCGCGCAGCTCGCCAACTACGAGTTCGCCGCTCAGCAGTTGAAGTCGGCCTGACGCCGCGAGCCGGCGCCGGCGTTGCGCCCCGATCGAACCAATGCGCCGCCCGCCGGTCGAAAGTGGTGATGCCGTCGCCGGCGACCGCCACCGGGTTGGTCCCGGCCGCCGGGCGGCATCGAGAGCTGGGAGCCGGTCTCCGGGCAAGCCGGGACCGGCTCTTTTCGTGCGCTGACGCGCAGGACTCACGGGCACGCCCTCGGGCGAAGCCCGTCAATCAAAAAAGCGTCGCCGAGAACAACCCGATGAAACATCTTCGCCCTGTGCGCGCCCTCACCCCGGGCATCGCTCTCGCCCTCCTCTGCCTCGCCACCGCGGCACCCGCACCGGCGCTTGCGGCCCAAGCCGCTCCGGGCACGCAGGTCGCACGCCAGACCCTCGCCAACGGCCTGCGCGTCGTCGTCGTGCGCGATCCGCTCGCTCCCGTGGTCGCCACTTCGGTCAACTATCTCGTCGGCTCGGACGAGGCCCCGCCCGGCTTTCCGGGCATGGCGCACGCGCAGGAGCACATGATGTTCCGCGGCAGCCCCGGGCTCAGCGCCGACCAGCTGGCGGATATCGGCAGCGTCATGGGAGGGAACTTCAATGCCGATACGCAGGAGAGCCTGACGCAGTATCTGTTCACGGTGCCGGCCGAGGACCTCGACGTCGCGCTGCGCATCGAGGCGATCCGGATGCGTGCGGTCACGGACTCCGCGAAGCAGTGGCACGATGAGCGCGGCGCCATCGAGCAGGAAGTCGCCCAGGACCTGTCCGACCCCGATTACGTGCTCTACACCCGCATGCGCAGGGAGATGTTCGCCGGCACTCCCTACGCGCACGATGCGCTCGGCACGCGGCCGTCCTTCAATGCCACCACGGCCGCGATGCTCAGGCGCTTCCACGACACCTGGTATGCGCCGAACAACGCCATTCTCGTCATCGTCGGCGACGTCGATCCCCGGGCGACGCTGCGCGAGGTCGGCAAGCTCTTCGGCGGCATCGGACGCAAGCGCCTGCCGCCGCGCCCGGCGGTGGTGCTGAAGGCCCCGCGAGCGGCCTCCTACACCATGAGCACCGATCATCCGAACGGCATGCTCATGATCGCCATGCGCACGCCCGGGCTCGACAGCCGGGACTTCCCCGCGCTCGATGTGCTCGCCGACGTGCTCGACAGCCGCCGCTTCGCGCTCTTCGATCTCGTTCCCGAAGGCAAGGCTCTGGCCGCCGATTTCTCGCTCGATCCGCTCCCGAAGGCGGGCATTGCCTACGCGACGGTGTCGTTCCCGGCCGGAACGGACACCCGGGCGCTCGAGGCGCGCGTGCGCTCGATCCTGCGGCTGGTCGCCCGTCACGGAGTGCCCCCGGGCCTGGTCGCCGCGGCGAAGCTGCAGGAGCGCAGCTCGGCGCAGTTCCAGAAGAACTCCATCGCGGGGCTCGCGTCCGACTGGTCGGACGCGCTCGCCCTCTACAAGGTGAGCGCACCGAGCGTCGAGCTCGCGCGCATCGAGAAGGTGAGCGTCGCCGACGTCGATCGCGTCGCCCGCAAGTATCTCGATCTCGATCACGCGATCACGGCCGTGATGTTGCCTCGCGGCTCGGGCAAGCCCGTCCCGGCGCGCGGCGGCGGCTACGGCGGGCAGGAATCGATTTCCCTCGGAGCCGCCAAGCCGACCGCACTCCCGCCATGGGCGCATGCGGCTCTGCACCGCCTGAGCGTCCCGGCTTCCACGCTTCACCCGCTCGTCAGCCATCTGCCGAACGGGTTGACGCTGATCGTCGAGCCCGAGGCCGTCAGCGACACCGTGAGCGTCTATGGCCACATCCGCAATCAGCCGGACCTCGAGGCGCCGCAGGGCGAGGAGGGTGTGAGCGACGTGCTCTCCCGGATGTTCATGTTCGGCAGCGAGAAGCTCCATCGGCTCGCCTTCCAGCGCGCGCTCGATGCCATCGGCGCGAGCGAGCAGGCCGGAACCGACTTCGGCGTGCAGGTGCTCGCGAGCCACTTCGCCCGCGGGGTCCAGCTTCTGGCGGAAAACGAGCTCGATCCCGACCTGCCGGCCCCGGCGATGGTGCTCGTTCGCGATCAGCTCGCCGCGAGCGTCGCCGCGCGCAACGCGAGTCCGGGCTTCCTCACCCGGCGCTCGCTGCGCCAGGCGCTGTTCCCGGCGACCGATCCCAGCCTGCGCATGGCGACACCGGCCACGATCCGCGCGCTGACGTTGCCGCAGGTACGGGCCTACTATCGGAGAGTCTTCCGGCCCGACCTGACGACCATCGTCGTCATCGGCAAGACGACGCCCGCCGAGGCGCGCGCGGTCATCGGCAAGTACTTCGGCTCCTGGCGGGCGCGGGGACCGAAGCCGCCGACATCGCTTCCGCCGGCGCCGCCCAACCAGCCGCATGTCCTGACCGTCCCCGATGCGAGCCGCGTGCAGGACATCGTGGTGCTCGCGCAGACCGTGCCGCTCACCCGAAGCAATCCCGACTACTACCCGCTCGAGCTCGGCAACGCCGTGCTCGGCGGCAGCTTCTACTCGACGCGCCTCAGCATCGCGCTGCGCAAGAACACCGGGCTCGTCTATTCGGTCGATTCGTTCCTCGAGGCCGGCAGGACCCGCAGCGCCTATCTGATCGAATACGCCTGCGATCCGCACAACGTCGGGCGCGCGGCCGCCATCGTGCGGCGCGAGGTGGCCGAGATGCAGCGCACCCCGGTCGATCAGGCGGAGTTCGAGCGCGTCAAGGCGCTGCTGCTGCGGCAGATTCCGCTCGATGAGTCGAGTGTCGATGCCATCGCCGCAGGCTTCATCCACGACGTCGATCTCGGGCTGCCGCTCG